>NZ_JADPLO010000006.1:0-117639 GCF_015667765.1 Bacteroides sp. 1001302B_160321_D4
TAGATTTATAACTTTCGTATTTTTTTTATAGATAAAAAAAGGAGATAGTATAGAAAATAATAAAATAAAAAGTTATAAATCTACCCTCACCACCCCTCACCCTTGACCCATATCTTATAATAAAAAGATAACGGGGAATCTTAAAAACTCAATCATCTTTTTCAGATTTACCACAACGTTTTCAGAATACTCCATTATTTTATTCAAAACGGTACCGGCATGAACAAGATTCCCCTCTGTGTCCTCTGCGTCCTCTGTGGTGAATAAATGAACTTTATAAAGCGACTATTGTTTTCTTCAAACCTAAACTTTTAACGAATAAGCATTATGAAGATACAGACGGGACGAGGAACAATTCCTCTTATCACTTTAATTGCCATTTGGTCTATTTCGGCATTGACTTCATTGCCGGGACTCGCTGTTTCACCCATATTGGGTGACCTTACAAAGATATTTCCGAAAGCTACGGATCTGGACATACAGATGTTGACATCACTGCCATCATTGCTCATCATACCTTTTATATTGCTGGGTGGTAAACTGACGGAGAAAGTCGATTATGTCCGTGTATTGAAAGTCGGACTCTGGCTTTTTGCTGCAAGCGGTGTTCTGTATTTGATATCCAATCGAATGTGGCAGTTGATTGTGGTTAGTGCTCTGCTCGGCATCGGGTCCGGACTTATTATCCCTTTGTCTACCGGATTGGTTTCCAGATATTTTGTGGGAACTTATCGGGTGAAACAGTTCGGGTTGAGTTCGGCCATTACTAATTTCACGTTAGTGATAGCAACTGCCGTGACAGGCTATCTGGCAGAAGTCAGTTGGCACCTGCCTTTTCTTGTTTATCTTCTTCCGTTGGTTTCCATTCTGCTGGTGGGACATTTGAAAGAAGACCGGTCCGGAGAAGCCGCTTTAACGGCATCTTCTTCGTCTGATACTGCTACTACTACGGCGGCAAATGTAGCAACTGCGAATGCGGCGACGGTGACTGTGCCGGAGACGAGTTCAGCGGACGACAGCAAAGCTGCCCGACAGTCTGCCATAGACATTGGAGGCAGTAAATATGGTATTCACATCAAGCATCTGATAGAATTGATGCTTTTCTATGGGGTGATTACATATATCGTGGTAGTAGTGATCTTCAATCTGCCTTTCCTAATGGAAAAGCATCACTTTTCCAGCGGTAATTCCGGACTGATGATTTCGCTTTTCTTCCTGGCTATCACGGCTCCGGGCTTCTGTCTGGATAAAATTGTAGGCTTGCTTAAAGAACGTACGAAGGCATATAGCCTGTTGTCGATGGCATTGGGACTATTATTAATTTGGATAGCTCCGATAGAGTGGCTGATTATTCCCGGGTGTATTCTGGTCGGTTTAGGGTATGGCATTATCCAGCCCATGCTTTATGACAAGACCACGCAGACCGCATTACCGCAAAAGTCCACATTAGCTTTGGCATTTGTGATGATGATGAACTACCTGGCTATTTTGCTCTATCCCTTTATCGTCGATTTTTTCCAGTGGGTATTCCATACCCAATCGCAAGAGTTTCCGTTTATCTTTAATCTGCTGATTACTGTTGTTACTCTTTTCTGGGCATATAGGCGCCGTCATACCTTTTTGTTTAACGACCAATTGAAATAAAAAATGAAGAATAAGAAACTGGAAGCCAATCTTAGCATGGCCGTCTCGAAAGTTTTTAGCGGGTTAAATATGAATGCCCTGAAGTATCTTCTGCCTTTGTGGATGAGTCCGCTGACAGGAGCAACCCTTCGCTGCACGTTTGCAGCAGCAGCCTTTTGGGTAATCGGGTGGTTTATGCCTCCGGAAAAATCATCCGCCAAAGATAAATGGCTCCTTTTTCTGTTGGGGGCCTTGGGACTTTATGGCTTTATGTTTCTTTACCTGGCCGGATTGAGTAAAACAACTCCTGTTTCCAGCTCTATTTTTACCAGCCTCCAGCCTATTTGGGTTTTTCTCATGATGATATTCTTTTATAAGGAGAAGGCGACCACTAAAAAATAATAGGAATTTCTATCGGCTTGATAGGAGCATTGGTTTGTATTTTAACCCAGCAAAGCGATGATTTGGCGTCCGATGCTTTCACGGGAAATATGCTTTGTCTTCTTAGCTCTGTGGTATATGCTGTCTATCTGATTCTTAGTCAGCGTATCTTGACTGCTATCGGAGCAATAACCATGTTGCGCTATACTTTTTCCGGTGCTGCTGTATCTGCTATAATAGTAACGTTCATTACGGGATTTGATGCTCCGGTATTCTCCATGCCGTTCCATTGGACACCTTTCCTTATCCTGATGTTCGTATTGATTTTCCCGACCACTATCAGTTATATGTTGTTGCCTGTCGGTTTGAAATATCTGAAGACAACGGTGGTTGCCATTTATGGTTATCTGATTCTGATTGTGGCAACTATTGCCTCCCTTGCTTTGGGACAAGACCGTTTTAGCTGGACGCAGACGTTTGCCATTATTTTTATCTGTATCGGAGTTTATTTGGTAGAAGTTGCCGAAAGTAAGGAGCGATAAAAGTTTCTCGGTGTGGAACAGGTTGTTCCTCGGTGAGGAACACTTCGTTTCACACCGAGGAACACTTTGTTTCAAGGCATGGAACAAAAAAAGAGCGTCCTTCACAGAACGCTCTTGCTTATTTCATCATCATGTTTTATAGAGAGGAGTTGATTGCTTGTGCTATGGACTTGAATTCTTCATCCGACAATTTCAGTTTCGGATTCGAGAACAACATATCCGATTCCTTTTGAATAGGAATTAAATGAATATGTGCATGAGGAACTTCCAGTCCGATAACCGCTTCGCCCACCTTTTTACAGGGGAAAGCTTTTTCAATGGCACGGGCCACTTTCTTTGCAAATACATGCATAGCAGCCAGGTCCTCATCGCTCAAATCGAAAATATAGTCTACTTCCTGTTTGGGCACCACCAATGTGTGTCCCTTTACCAACGGATTGATATCGAGAAACGCAAAAAACTTTTCGTTTTCCGCCACCTTGTAGCAGGGGATTTCGCCTGCGATGATTCTACTGAATATTGTTGCCATAACTTTTATTGATAAATGAAGGCAAGCCCCACAAGGAGACCTGCCTTTACGTTAAATTGATATGTTTACTACTTCCAATGCAATTTTGCCTTGTGGAACAGTGATTTCGGCTACATCACCCACTTTCTTGCCAAGCAGACCTTGTGCAATCGGGGTGTTAACGGAAATTTTTCCTTCCTTCAGGTTAGCTTCACTTTCGGAAACGATGGTATAAGTCATCTTCATACCGTTCTTTACATTCTTCAGTTCCACTTTATTTAAAATCTGCACAGAATCTGTTTTCAGCTTAGATTCATCAATGATTTTTGCGTCTGCAATGGTAGCTTTCAATTTGTTGATGCGCATTTCAAGCATACCCTGCGCCTCTTTGGCGGCATCGTATTCTGCATTTTCCGACAAGTCTCCTTTATCTCTGGCTTCGGCTATTGCCGCAGAGATCTTCGGGCGTTCCACTGTTTCCAGTTCCTTCAGTTCCGCCATCAGTTTCTTGTAACCTTCTTCTGACATATAAGCCATGATGTTTTCCTCCTTTAATTGTTTTAAATGGTCATATAAACAAAAAAGAATTCCAACATGAGCCATGTTGGAACCCTCTTATCATTATTTCTTTGCAAAGATAGACTTTTAAGTGATACGTGTCAAGTGAAAAAAGATGCTATGTAACATATTTAAATGAAATATGCTAAATTATAACAACTTAGAGCAATGACTTGACAGCTGCTTCCAAATTCTTGATATCTTCGCCACGAAGCTTCAATTCGTTGTTACGGTTAATCAAAAAGATAGATGGAACTTGACGAACATTATATACAGCCACGTTGGTAGAATACACTCCGTTTCCATCGCGTACACAAACCCAAGGAAGGTTGTCTGCCGCAGTTTTCCAGTAGTGTTCGTCCGCATCGAGAGATACCTGGTATATTTCCAGTCCTTGTTTTGCGTATTCATTATATAGTTCGCGAAGCATCAGGTTGTGAGGAGATCCGGCAGGCGACTGGAATACAGAGAAATCGAGCAATACGACTTTTCCTTTTAGGTCGGTCAGTTTGCGCACATTTCCTTTCACGTCACGCAGGGCGATGTCGATAATTCCGGTTTCCACTATTTTCTCTTGAGGAATCTCCAATGCTTTCGCCTGTGGCTGGCGTGTGTTCTTCATCCCCTTAATTACAATATTATAAAGGTTCTTGGAACGTACGGCATGAGGGAACGCATTGTTGAGGCTCGTAGCAACAGCAGCGAAGCATTTCACATCATCTTTATTGTTCAACGGATCGAATATCAGGTAATTATTGAGTTTTTGGAACAGGGCAAAGTAAGCGGCTGCCGTGTTGGGAGCAGCGAAAATATAGTTCACTTTGACATCTTCCTTGTAATTGTTGAGCAACGTTGCCAGACTGTCTTCAAACACATCATGCCCCATTCTGTTACTGCGTAAAGCTGCCAGCAAGTCGTCCACCTCTTTTTGCAGGCGGATCTGCTTCAGCGTCAGCTCTTTTATCTTGTTGCTGTTTTCCGAACCTTCCACCGTGTAAGTTGTGGAGAAATCCACATACGGCGCTTTGATCTGAATCGTTTCGATAGAATCTACAGAAAAATTGATGATTTTGTCGTCAATCCGCAAGCGATAAAATTCGGGTGATTCGGGACGAGGCTGCTTGAAACTGAATGTACCTTCCCCCTTCAGCTTCACTGAATCGAGCGGAACAATACCTTCCAGACCGGAAGCTTCGAGATAAAGCATTTTACCATCGGCTCCTGATACATCCCCGTTCACCTGGAATTTAGGACCGGAACTACAAGCAGTAATAGTAAGTGCGGCGAGCGCTGCAAAAGTAACCTTTTTCATATAGTGTGTGTTATTAACGAGATGCAAATATACTTCTTTTCGAGATTAGTCAAAGCATTTTGCCGGGTTCTTCATCCTAATTTTGAAAAAAAATCAGTTCACCACTAACTTTTTACCTCATTTCCACCTGATTACCACGATAAATGTATATCTTTGCAGGAATTTTGAAAGAAAAAGTATAGATAAAACAATTTTTATGATTAACCCAATTGTTAAGACAATCGAGTTACCTGATGGAAGAACCATCACACTCGAGACGGGAAAGTTGGCAAAACAGGCAGACGGTTCTGTAATGCTTCGCATGGGCAACACCATGTTGTTAGCTACTGTTTGTGCCGCTAAAGATGCAGTTCCCGGAACAGATTTTATGCCTTTACAGGTAGAGTACAAAGAAAAATTTGCGGCATTCGGCCGTTTCCCTGGTGGTTTCACCAAGCGAGAAGGTAGAGCTTCTGATTATGAGATTCTGACTTGCCGTCTTGTAGACCGTGCTCTCCGTCCTTTATTCCCCGATAATTATCACGCAGAGGTATATGTGAACATCATCCTCTTTTCTGCTGATGGTGTGGATATGCCGGATGCATTGGCAGGACTTGCCGCTTCTGCAGCACTTGCCGTTTCAGATATTCCTTTCAACGGACCGATCTCTGAAGTGCGTGTAGCGCGTATCGACGGTCAGTTCGTTATCAATCCTACTTTTGAACAACTGGAAAAAGCTGACATGGACTTGATGGTAGCCGCTACTTATGAGAACATCATGATGGTAGAAGGTGAAATGCATGAAGTATCTGAAGCTGAATTGCTGGAAGCAATGAAAGTGGCTCACGAAGCTATCAAGATTCATTGCAAAGCGCAGATGGAGTTGACTGAAGAGGTTGGAAAAACTGTAAAACGTGAATACAACCACGAAGTAAACGACGAAGACTTGCGCAAGGCTGTTCGCGAAGCATGTTACGACAAGGCTTACGCAGTTGCCGCTTCCGGAAACAATAACAAACACGAACGTTTTGCTGCTTTCGAAGCGATCCGCGAAGAATTCAAAGCTCAATTCTCTGAAGAAGAGTTGGACGAAAAGGCTGCATTGATCGACCGTTACTACCACGATGTAGAAAAAGAAGCCATGCGCCGTTCTATTTTGGACGAAGGTAAGCGTCTGGATGGTCGTAAGACTACCGAAATCCGCCCGATCTGGTGTGAAGTAGGTCCTCTGCCTGGCCCTCACGGATCTGCTATCTTTACTCGTGGTGAAACACAGTCATTGACTTCTGTTACTCTGGGTACAAAACTGGATGAGAAGATTATCGACGATGTTTTGGAACACGGAAAAGAACGTTTCTTGTTACATTATAACTTCCCTCCTTTCTCTACAGGCGAAGCAAAAGCACAACGTGGTGTAGGCCGTCGTGAAATCGGTCACGGTCACTTGGCTTGGCGTGCTTTGAAAGGACAGATTCCTGTTGACTATCCGTATGTAGTACGTGTGGTTTCAGATATCCTCGAATCTAACGGTTCTTCTTCTATGGCTACCGTATGTGCCGGCACATTGGCATTGATGGATGCAGGTGTGAAGATCAAGAAACCGGTATCGGGTATCGCTATGGGATTGATTAAGAATCCGGGCGAAGAAAAATATGCTGTATTGTCTGATATCCTGGGTGACGAAGACCACTTGGGAGATATGGACTTCAAGGTGACCGGAACAAAAGACGGTATCACTGCTACACAGATGGATATCAAGGTAGACGGTCTGTCTTATGACATTCTGGAACGTGCTTTGAACCAGGCTAAAGAAGGACGTATGCATATCCTTAATAAGATTACTGAAACAATTGCTGAACCACGTGCCGACCTGAAAGAACATGCTCCACGTATCGAAACGATGACAATTCCTAAAGAATTCATCGGTGCTGTGATTGGCCCTGGTGGAAAGATCATCCAAGGTATGCAGGAAGAAACTGGTGCTGTGATTACTATCGAAGAAATTGATGGTATGGGACGCATCGAAGTTTCCGGAACAAACAAGAAATGTATTGATGATGCAATGCGCATGATTAAAGCAATCGTTGCTGTTCCTGAAGTAGGCGAAGTTTATAAAGGTAAAGTTCGTTCTATTATGCCTTATGGTGCATTTATCGAATTCTTGCCGGGCAAGGATGGTTTGCTGCACATCTCCGAAATTGACTGGAAACGTCTGGAAACAGTAGAAGAAGCCGGAATCAAAGAAGGTGATGAAATCGAGGTAAAACTGATTGATATCGATCCGAAAACTGGCAAATTCAAACTTTCAAGAAAGGTTTTGTTGCCAAGACCGGAAAAGAAGTAAGAAAGCGATAGCTTCTATATATAATGAAGGCTGTTTCAAATTTAATTTTGAAACAGCCTTCTTTTTTATTAGTATCCTCCGGAGTTGAACTGTTTTATATATAGAGTTAGTATATATTAGATTTATCCAGTTTATTAAAACCTTTAAAAAGATGAAAGACACCTTATTATATCCTCCCCAAAAAAAGAATCGGAAAGTACCCCCATACTTCCCGATTCGAAACAGTCAAAAATCGACCTTAATCAATTTATTAACTTAACACGTCGCAAAGATATGAGAAAAATTTCTTTGAAAGAGCTTTTTTATTTAAAAAGTTTATGATACAGGCAAATATACCTGTTAATAAGGTCGTTTTTCTTGCTTTAAAACCAAAGCTTCACTCCTTTTAAAGGAACGACCCCTTCCTTTAAAAGGAAGAGGCCGTTGGTTCTAAAGAAATCTGGTGGGGTGTTTATATAGAAATTTGGATTAATGATTTTTCAATTATATAAATCCGTTTACAAGTTTGTTTTATACTCCTCTTTTATTCGTATTATGTGTGCGAAGTTCTTTTCCAGTAATTCATTTAACTCATAATCTGAAAAACAAGCTCCTAAATAGATCGTGCTTTCTGCTTCAAAATCAAATGATTCGTTGTCTTCATTCACCACAATCTCAATTTTTCCTTGTGCATCTGTAGAGATCACTGCATTGTATTTAGTCATCAATTCTTTGAGCTCTTTTATGAACCTGTATTCTTTATTTGTCAATATTCTTTTCATGTTCGTAAGCTCTTTTGTTTTGTTGTCCTTTTGTGCGGTAAAGTTCGTGATAATTTAACACATTATACGCTGTTTGAAGTATTCATTTTATTCTATTTGTCAGGTTGTAATATTCATTTTATCCATATTATCACATCTATTCGTTTTTTTCGTATATTTGCTTCGAGCGAAACTTTTCATTTGTATATTTGTTGGATTTTAAAAAGAAAGAAAATAAAAATGGAAACAGAAGAATTGACAATTGGGAGAGTCCATCACGGACGCAATATACGTCGTACCCGTATTGAAAAGAATATGAACCAGGAGGGTTTGAGTGAATTAGTACATCTCTCACAACCTGCTGTTTCTAAATATGAGAAGATGAAGGTGATTGATGATGAGATGTTGCAACGCTTTGCACGTGCATTGAATGTCCCTTTCGATTATCTCAAGACTTTGGAGGAGGATGCACAGACGGTGGTGTTTGAAAATAATACGGTGAATAATTCAGAACAAAGTGCAGGTGGGGCAAACATCAGCATGGGTATAGTTAAGTCTGATACCGAAGATAGTATTAATGATAGTCGAGTTAACAACTTCAATCCTATCGACAAAATCACTGAACTCTACGAGCGTCTTTTAAAAGAAAAGGATGAAAAGTATGCAGCATTAGAACGCCGTTTGCAGAATATTGAAAAAAGTCTGCAGAAATAAGAGACAGATAAATTGAAAGGAATCGCAATATGATGAAACAAATACCTTACGGAATAACTGATTTTAGCCGAATTCAGAAAGAGAATTATTATTATGTAGATAAGACAATGTTCATTGAAAAAATAGAGATGCAACCGCCTTATCTGTTTCTGATACGTCCTCGTAGATTTGGGAAGAGTCTGACTTTGGCTATGTTAGAGGCCTATTATGACGTAAATCATGCTGAACAGTTTGACGAGTTGTTTGGTCAGCTATACATAGGTCAGCATCCGACGAAGCTTCACAATCAGTTTCTCATCATGCGATTTAATTTTTCGGAAGTGAGTTCCAATGTCAACGAAGTAGAACTATCGTTTAAGCTACATTGTTGTAGCAAACTTAAAGATTTTGTCTTTAAGTATGAAGATTTGTTAGGAAAAGAAATTTGGGATGTTCTTGATGAGAAAATACAAGAAGAACCCGGTGCTTTTCTGTCTGCGATTAATTCCTATGCTACCCGTAAGAAAAATATTCGTATTTATTTACTCATTGATGAATATGATAATTTCACCAATACCATTCTTTCAACTTACGGTACGGAATTTTACAGGAAAGCAACGCATGGCGAAGGTTTTATTCGTGGCTTCTTTAACGTGATAAAATCCGCTACTACCGGAACCGGAGCTGCTCTTGAACGGTTGTTTATTACCGGAGTGAGTCCGGTGACGATGGATGATGTAACTAGTGGCTTTAACATCGGAACCAATATCACAAATGATTCATGGTTTAATGATTTGGTTGGATTCAGTGAGAATGAGTTGCGTGAGATGCTGGAATATTATAAAGAGCAGGGAGTACTTCAAGAATCTATAGATGAAATAGTTGCCATGATGAAACCCAATTATGACAATTATTGCTTTAGTGAAGATACATTGGAACAGTGTATGTTTAATTCTGACATGGCACTTTATTTTCTGAAATCTTTTGTACTTCATCATAAAAAGCCTAAAGAAATTGTAGACCCTAACATTCGCACTGACTTTAACAAGTTGGCATACTTGATAAAATTAGATCATGGATTGGGAGAGAATTTTTCTGTTATAAAGGAAATAGCCGAGCAAGGAGAGATTATTACTGACATTGTTACTCATTTTTCTGCATTGGAGATGACGGACCCCAGTAATTTCAAGTCTTTATTATTCTATTTCGGACTTCTTTCCATCAAAGGTGTAGATATGGTGGGAAGACCCATCCTGCATGTACCGAATTTAGTTGTAAGAGAACAGCTTTTTAACTTCTTGATACAAGGCTACATCAAGCATGATATCTTTAAAATAGACATGAACAAGATGAGTGCTTTATTTGAGAATATGGCTTTCAGAGGAGATTGGAAACCTTTGTTCGATTTTATCGCCAACGCTGTTCGTGAGCAAAGCCGTATTCGTGAATATATTGAAGGTGAAGCGCACATTAAAGGCTTCTTGCTTGCTTATTTAGGAATGTATCGTTATTATCAACTTTATCCGGAATACGAATTGAATAAAGGCTTTGCAGATTTCTTCTTCAAACCTAGTCTGTCGGTTCCCGTACTTCCTCCTTTCACCTATCTGCTTGAGGTGAAATATGCAAAAGCCGGTGCTTCGGAAAAAGAAATACGTGCCCTTGCTGATGAGGCGCGCGAACAGTTACTTCGTTATAGTGAAGATGAGCTGGTGGCAGAAGCCAAGGCGAAAGGTGAACTGAAGTTAATTACTATTGTTTGGCGTAGCTGGGAGCTTGTTTTATTGGAGGAGGTAACTCTTTCTTAAGAAATAAGTACCATAAATGTTATTGTAAGGTTTGCGGTTCATCCATTTTACCTAATTCTTGAAATGCTCATAAATAAGGAGATAACAGATAAAAGTATAAAGTAAAATAAGGTGAAACCGATAAATCAATAGTTTATGTTACTTATAAACTTGTATCGGCAATTCTCCTTTCAATGCTCCTATGGCATTAAAAGCTAACGACTCCATTTCATTCTCTCCCGGATAAACATAGATGGGAGCCAGGAAAGAGATTCTTTTTTTCAGCCTTGAAACCACATAGTCCGAATAAGCGATTCCTCCTGTCAGGAGGATAGCATCTACTTTCCCGCAAAGTACAGTAGCACTGGCGCCTATCGCTTTTGCAACATTATAAATCATGGCGTCCAGTATTAATTCCGCCTTTTTATCTCCTTCTTCTATCGATTGGATGATGGCAGGCACATCGGTCGTACCTAAATGAGCAGTCAATCCAGCACGTCCGGAAATACGTTTCTTCAATTCGTCTTTGGTATGCTGACCGCTAAAACAAAGGTCGATCAGTTGACCGGCAGGAAGTGTGCCGGCGCGTTCCGGTGAGAAAGGGCCTTCGCCGTCCAACGCATTGTTGGCGTCGATGGCTCTTCCATGGTGATGGACTGCGACAGAAATACCTCCTCCTAAATGGCAGATGATTAAATCCAACTCTTCGTATTGCGTCCCTTGTTCTTTGGCGAAACGCCGCGCGATTGCTTTTTGGTTCAAGGCGTGCCAGATGGTAATTTTCGGCATTAACGGAGAACCTGTAATGCGGGCTATGTCTTCCAGTTCATCCACCACTCCCGGATCAGCGATGAAAGCCGGGCAATCGGGTAGGGTGGCGGCCAGTTCGCTGGCAATCAGTCCTCCTAAGTTGCAGGCATGGGTACGCATGGCATGCACTGTATCACGTTTCATGGCATCGTTCACCTCATACACTCCGCCCGGTATCGGTTTCACCAAACCTCCGCGTCCGATGATTGCGTCAAAAGAAAAAGGAATCTTGTTATTCTCCAATTCTTGTAATACCAGATTTTTGCGGAATTCAAACTGATCTATTACCTCGGGAAAAGCAGACAGCTCTTCTACGGAATGTTTTATATTGCTGATAAATAACGGAGTCTCGTTTTCGTAAACCGCAATCTTTGTAGAAGTTGAGCCGGGGTTGATAACCAGTATTTTCATGAATGGTGAGTTTTAAATGGTGAATTTAGAATGATGAGTTGGTGACCTGACTGGCCTGTTTTCTGCACTCGCAATCTCCTGACACTTGTAAGCATGCCATCGCAATGCTATAATATTTGGACAAGCCGGAATCGCTACGCGACGGAAGTACTACAGGACAAATAGGTCCTTGCAGTAATCCTGCCATCTCTGCTTTTGCAAACAGGGAGACAGATTTGTAGAATGCATTGCCCGATTCGATGTTCGGGAATATCAGTACGTCTGCCTGTCCGTTGATAGGAGATACAATCCCTTTAATATCACCACTTGCCTGTTCGCACGCAGTACGTACATCCAGCGGGCCGTCAATAATCACATTTCCGAATTCTCCCGCTTCGGCAAGCTCTACGATATTCACATAATCTAATGAATGAGGGAACTTGGCACTCACTTTTTCCGTACAGTGAATCAATGCGACACGCGGCTGCTCGATGCCAAAGTGGCGGCAGGTACAGATAGCATACCAAATCATCTCTATGCGTTGTTGTAGCGTGGGACGCGGAATGACCGCAGCATCCGAAAAGAAAAGCAGTTTATGATAAGTAGGAATTTCCATCACTGCCAAATGCGTGAGGATTTTTCCTTTCGGCAACAACCCTTTTTCTTTGTCGAGTATGGCGTGCAGTAAGTTGTCTGTATTGATAATCCCTTTCATCAAAATATCGGCTCCCCCTTCGCGAACGATACGGACAGCCTCGCGTGCCGCTTCGTCCGGATTTTCGATATGGATAGTTTTTACATATTCGGGATATTGTTTGAGCGTGGGATATTTCTTCAGAATTGTAGAATCTCCAATCATAAGAAATTCTGCAATTCCCTCTTCCAGCGCACGAGAGATGGCATACTCTGTGTTAGGATCGTTGGCACAGACCACGGCAATTCGTTTTCTATGGTTTAGTTTTTTGAGATGGGCCGTTAGCTGGGCAAAATTTAGAATAGGTTCCATAACGTTAGATTTTTAGCAAATATCAGAAAAATGATTGAAAAAATAACGATTATAACCCGAAAAAAATGCACCCGTTATGTAACATTTTGCTATATTTCATTTGTTTTGACTGTTGGATGTGCATGGAACCGTTTTTTCCTGTATTTTTGCAGATGAAAACAAATGCATCCGGGCAGTCTGGTATTTTATCAACGAAAGTCAATTAAATAAGAATATATATGGATATTCAATTTCCTCCCTTTTTGCAGAAAGGTGATAAAGTGGTTATTGTATCACCTTCGAGTAAGATAGACCAACAATTCCTGAAAGGAGCCAAGAAACGGATAGAATCATGGGGCTTGAAAGTGGCTATGGGAAAATATGCCGGAAGTTCATCCGGGAGATATGCCGGAACAATCAGGCAACGGCTGAAAGATTTGCAGGACGCGATGGACGACCCTGAGGTGAAAGCTATTCTGTGTAGTCGCGGAGGGTACGGGGCGGTACATTTGATTGATAAAATTGATTTTACGGCTTTTCGTGAACATCCGAAATGGTTACTGGGTTTTAGCGATATAACAGCGTTGCACAATCTGTTTCAGAAAAATGGATATGCTTCCCTACATTCGTTGATGGCCCGTCATCTTACGGTAGAACCGGAAGATGATCTTTGTACGAACTATCTGAAGGATATCTTATTTGGAAATATCCCTTCTTATACGTGTGAGAAGCACAAACTGAATAAGCAGGGGACTGCACAAGGCGTTTTGCATGGTGGTAATATGGCGGTAGCATACGGTTTGCGGGGAACTCCATACGATATTCCGGCAGAAGGGACGATACTGTTTATTGAAGATGTCAGCGAACGTCCGCATGCCATCGAGCGTATGATGTATAATTTGAAATTGGGAGGCGTGCTTGAAAAACTGTCCGGACTGATTATCGGCCAATTTACGGAATATGAAGAAGACTGTTCGTTGGGTAAGGAATTGTATGCAGCTTTGGCGGATTTAGTAAAAGAGTATGATTATCCGGTCTGCTTTAATTTTCCGGTAGGACACGTGACTCATAATCTGCCGCTTATAAATGGCGCAAAAGTGGAACTTGTGGTCGGAAAGAAAAATGTGGAACTGAAGTTTATATGTTAATAAACCATTCCATCTGAACGATGCTGTGATGAAAATAACTAATTTTGAAGCCCTAATAGATGAAAGGACGATGAAAAAGAAAACTATGATAGTATTAATGAGTGCCTTTTTGTTATTATCAGCATTCTCTTGCGGAGGAGGTAATAAGGCAAATAGTACGAGTGAACAAAGCGAAGAGACAGCAGTGAATGTACCTCAATTTGATGCGGATAGTGCTTATTTGTATGTAAAGAATCAGGTGGATTTCGGGCCTCGTGTTCCTAATACAAAAGAACATGTTGCCTGTGGCAATTACCTTGCCGGTCAGTTGGAGGCTTTCGGTGCTCAAGTGACTAATCAATATGCCGATTTGATTGCTTATGACGGAACTCTGTTGAAAGCGAGAAACATTATCGGTTCTTATAAGCCGGAAAGCAAAAAACGAATCGCTCTGTTTGCGCACTGGGATACACGTCCATGGGCTGATAACGATCCTGACGAGAAGAATCATAATACTCCGATTTTGGGTGCCAATGATGGTGCCAGTGGTGTAGGGGCTTTATTGGAAATAGCTCGCTTGGTCAATCAGCAACAACCGGAGTTAGGTATCGATATTATTTTGCTGGATGCAGAGGATTATGGTGCGCCGCAGTTCTATACGGGGCAGCATAAAGAGGAATTCTGGTGTCTCGGATCACAGTATTGGGCACGCAATCCTCATGTGCAGGGATACAATGCACGTTTTGGCATCCTGCTCGATATGGTGGGCGGTGAAGGTAGCGTGTTTATGAAAGAGGGATATTCTGAAGAATTTGCTCCCGATATAAATAAGAAAGTCTGGAAAGCGGCGAAGAAGATTGGCAACGGGAAGACGTTCATGGATGGTAACGGAGGATTTGTTACCGATGACCATCTGTTCATTAATCGCTTGGCACGTATTAAAACAATCGATATTATTCCATATAATCAGGAGGGTGACTTTACTCCGACATGGCATACCGTCAATGACAATATGGAGCATATAGATAAGAATACGTTGAAAGCAGTAGGCCAGACGGTATTGGAAGTGATCTATAATGAGAAATAACAGGATTAAATAATTATTTATAATGTCAATTAATGAATTACAGGACGAAGTGATTGCAGAATTCAGTGACTTCGACGATTGGATGGACCGTTATCAACTACTTATTGACTTAGGAAATGAGCAGGAACCACTTGAAGAAAAATATAAGACGGAACAAAATCTGATTGAAGGATGCCAAAGTAGGGTGTGGCTTCAAGCGGATGATGTAGATGGTAAAATCGTTTTTAAAGCGGAAAGTGATGCTTTGATAGTCAAAGGAATTATTGCCTTATTGATTAAAGTCCTTTCAGGACATACTCCTGATGAAATCTTGAATACAGATCTTTATTTTATAGACAAGATTGGGCTGAAAGAGCATCTGTCGCCAACGCGTAGCAATGGTTTGCTGTCGATGGTGAAACAAATACGAATGTATGCACTAGCATTCAAAGCAAAAGAGGGGAAGTGAAAAACTTCCCTTTTTTTATGGTTGCTTTCTGGAAGTCAGATTGTTCATGGTCAGTATGGTGCAGATAAGTAGCAGGATTGAACCGACCAGAGTGACGAGATACGGGCTACCGTTAATCAGGTCATCCATATTCTCGGCTTCGGGATATTTGATGCTAAGATATACGGATAGCGAGTTGTTGAGCACGTGCATGAGTATACAAGGTATCAGGCTGCCTGTTTTGTAATAAGTCCATGCCAGCAGGATACCGATCAGAAATGCGGGAAGGATCTGGGCTGGATTTATATGAAAGACGCCGAACAGAAGCGCGGAAATCAGAATGGCTTTAGTCGGATTATATTGTTGAAGTAAAGCGCGGGTGATTGCTCCGCGAAACAAGATTTCTTCAAGTACAGGACCGATGATAGCTATTGCAAGAATACCGCCCCAACCGGATTGGAGAATGTCGAAAGATTGCTCCATGATGTTGGGTATCCAGTCTAGCAGTCCCATAAGTGCAGATACCAGAAAGCCAGCGGTGAGAATAGCCAGCCCGCTACAAATTAGGAATGGCACTGATACAGGCGACCATGTCGCTTTCTTTTTACTGATATAGCCGGCTTTCCATAGATAAATACCCATCATAATCTGACCGGCTAATTGGGCCGGAATCATAATCATTTGCGTCAGAGCAACCTTATCCAAATCTCCTGTGGTGACTAACAAATAGATCGTACAGGGAATCATAATCAGGATAGGGGCGACAATCTGCGCAATGAGAAGGTCTATTAATATCAGTTTGATAGCCGTTTTCATTGGTCTTTAGTTAGTTGTAAAGAAACTATAGATAAACATAGCTAACATCGAAATAGCTATTACCACCAAAGAGATGCTCATAAATGACTTTTGCATAAGAATCTATTTTTAAATTATTATTGTTCGGTTATTATATTATTTATTTTGTTTCTCTGCTGTTACTGCCTGCCTTGCTGGCAAGAAGAATAGCTTCTGTCTCTTCTGCATCTTTATGGAGTTGCACTATTAACTCGTCGATACTGGAGAATTTCAGTTCGGGACGTGTCCGTTTTACAAAAGTAAGCCGGATGAATTTATCGTATATGTCCGAATGGAAGTGAAGGATATTCACCTCAATGGTCCGGTTAGGGCCATTATCAATCGTCGGGCGGACACCTATGTTCAGCATCCCCATATATGTCTTTTTATCAAATGTCACCCATACGGCATATACCCCGTCCGCGGGGATCAGTTTATCAGGATCATCCACACTTAAATTGGCCGTTGGAAAACCAATTTTGCGGCCTACCTGATAGCCGCCTACTACTATTCCGTCCAGGAAGTATTCATATTTCAGGCAATCGGCAGCCAAGTCCACTTCTCCTTGATGAAGAAGTTTGCGGATCAGGGAAGAGCTTACCGGAACGTTGGGTATGTTCTCTATTTCTATATTGCTGGTATATGCTTTGGCGCGGATCACTTCTATGCCAATTTCTTTCCCATAGCGTACATAATCCTCGAAACCTTCGCTGCGGTTGTGCCCAAAACGATGGTCATAGCCGATAACCAGGTATTTTACCTGGTAACGTTCTTTTAACAGCTGCGTCATGAACTCTCGGGCAGTAAGCCGGGAAATTTCTGGAGTGAAATCAAGCATCAGACAGTAATCTACCCCGATGTTTGCCAGCAGCCTTATTTTTTCTTCCGGGGTAGTCAGAAGTTCCGGACGATAATTCGTGTTCATCACTTTGCGGGGATGAACGGGGAAAGTAACCAATGCAGAGCGTAGACCTTTGGCGGCGGCTATCTCTTTCACTTGCTGAATCAGATAGCGATGTCCTGCATGTACTCCATCAAAAAAACCGATGGTAGCTACACTGGGTTCCGGGTTAATAGCCGATGTGTCACGTATAATCTGCATATCTCTAAAATTATTTGCTGTTGAAAAGATGGCTCCAGTTTTCGCCTGCTTTTGCTGTATAAGTGATAATTCCTAAATTTTGCGCTGCCTTACAGTTCATCTCGGAATCATCGATGAAGAGTGTTTCTTGCGGCTCGATACCGGCATCCTCTATGATTGCCTTGAAGATCTCCGGTTCGGGCTTGGCCATTTTCATTTCAAAAGAGAGATATGTTTTCTCAAAATAGTCTTCCACCCTAAATGTGCGGTAGGGAAACAGATGAATACATGTCCAGTCCCAGTGGATTTGGTTAGTATTGCTCAATAAATAGACGACATATTTCTCACGTAATTTTAATAATAAATCAAGTTTGTGTGTCGGTATGTCTACTAAAAAACTATTCCAGGCTGCATCTATTTGTGTGTCGCTCACTGCTTTGCCTATCATTTTACGAACTCCGTCACGGAATTCGGCGGGTGTAATCAGTCCTTTTTCCTGTTGCATCAGGAGTCCGTTCGGATTATGGATATCCAGTAGGTCCTCCACGTTCCGGAGCCCTAATTTCTGAAAGTTCTCAATGCAACGTTGGCGGTCGAGATTGATAAGTACACCACCCAAATCAATAAGAAGGTTTTTTATTCCTTTACTTTTCATTTCTGTTTTTTTTGTGAATAATACGTTGAACAAGGCGAATAAGTTCTCCAACCCATAACACCGTGGACGAAACGCCTATAATAAGAAGCCAGGTTTGCCAGTTGAGCGGCTCCGTACGGAATACAGCTCCACCGAACTGTACGATCAGGAATTGTCCGGCAAGAATAGCCAATACAATAAGTTCCATACCATACGATTTGGAAAGTCCCTTGAATGCCGAATCGGTAGTGCCGAATACACGGGCATTGAACAGATTCCAGAATTGCAGCATGACAAAGAAGGTGAAGAAAATGGTCAGGTTGTGTATATCCATACCTTCCGTGCTGTGGTCGAAATAATAAATCATTCCGAGCAGTACGATGAGGAAGATGGAGCCTACACCTAATATATTAGACTGCATTGCCTTACTGATAATAAAATCAGTGCTTCGACGGGGTTTCTCAAGCATCACGGTTTCGCTGGGCGGAATGGAAGCAAGTGCCAAAGCGGCAAAAGTGTCCATAATCAGGTTCACCCATAACATTTGTGTTACAGTCAGCGGAAGTTCCGTACCGATCACAGAACCTAACAAGACAATGAGCAGTGCTACGAAGTTGATCGTCAGCTGGAAAACAATGAAACGCTGGATATTCTTATACAGGGAGCGTCCCCACATAACGGCAGTTCCGATACTGTTGAAGGAGTCGTCGAGCAGGGTAATATCGCTGGCCTCTTTGGCTACAGAAGTACCTGTACCCATTGATAAACCTACTTGGGCATGATTCAAAGCCGGAGCGTCGTTGGTTCCGTCTCCGGTTACGGCTACGACTGCTCCTTTTTGCTGAAGCAGCTGTACCAGACGTTGCTTGTCAGTCGGGCGGGCGCGGGACATGATTTTTAAATCCATCACTCTATCCGATGCTTCTTCATCGCTCAATTCAGCAAATGCAACACCAGTGATTCGATTTCGTTCGGTATCTGTTTCGGGGTTCCAAAGACCTATCTGACGTGCGATTTCCGTTGCAGTTCCCGGAGTATCACCGGTCACGATCTTGATGCCGATACCTGCGGACTGGCATTTAGCAACCGCAGCAGGTACGTCCGGACGAATCGGGTCGGAGATGGCAACTACTCCCAAGAAATTCAGGTCGTTGGCTGAAACCAGTTCCGTACAATCGTTTGGCTCATTTTCTCCGACAATCTTGAATGCAAATCCAAGTGTGCGCATAGCCATATTCTGATAGCCCAACAGTTGTGCTTCTACTGTGGAACGATATTCTACGGCGTCCACTCGTCGTCCGTCCAAGACAACTTCTTTACACTTGCCCAAAACAATTTCCGGGGCTCCTTTTATATAGAGTATTTTTTTCCCGATCAGTGGCGAGTCAACAAGGGTTGCCATGAATTTCCGTTCGGTAGAGAAAGTGAGTTGGTCGAGGATCTGTGCTTTCTCGCGAAGTTCCAGATAATTTTTTCCCTGCTTGTTAAGCCAGAGTAATAAAGCTACTTCGGTGGGATTTCCTACTCCTTTCGGCTTCTCACCGGTCGTTGACTCTTCGAGGAAAGCGGTTGAGTTAGCGCTGATTCCTTCTGCAATGAGTGTGCTGATATCATCGTCGGACAAAACACTGCCATTTTTGATGCCGTAAAAATTAGGCTCGTGCACTTGCATGAGGTTTTGAGTCAGTGTACCGGTTTTATCCGTACAAATCACGGTGATGGCTCCCATTGTTTCGCAAGCGTGCATTTTCCGCACCAGGTTGTTGGTAGAAAGCATGCGGCGCATATTCAATGCCAGACTAAGCGTAACACTCATTGGCAATCCTTCGGGCACAGCTACCACAATCAGCGTAACTGCCATCATAAAATATTTCAGTGTCCGTTCGAAAACAGGAAGCCACTCGTGCCATCCGTTCAGTGAACCGAAATCAAAGAATAACAATACGTCTTTGACAAAGAAAATAAGGAAAGCGAGACCGGCAACGGTAAAACCAATCTTTCCGATGAGGTTTGCGAGTTTGGTCAATTGTATGTTCAGCGGAGTAGGTTCGAGATTGTCTTCCGTGCTTTGTCGGGCTACTTTCCCGATTTCAGTAGCATCTCCCACATGCAGCACGCGCATGGTGCCATGACCGTCCACCACTGTCGTTCCACGCATCACCAGATTGGAAGCATAAGTTGCCTCTTCATCAAAGTCAGCTTCTACAGTTGTTTTATTAATAACGGGTTCGCCTGTCAGATTAGATTCGTTTACTTGCAAAGAGATGGCTTCCAGCAGTTCTCCGTCGGCAGGAATTTCTTCACCGGTTTCCAGAATTACAATATCACCTACCACTATGTCTTTGCGGGGAATTTCTTGTACACGTCCGTTTCGGATCACTTTTACTAATGTTTCTTCATTGACTGCATTCAGCAGATCAAACTTTTTGCTGGCATCATACTCGAAAAAGAAACCGATTCCGGTGGCCAGTAAGATAGCTGCTATAATTCCGATTGTTTCAGCGTATTCGTTCTCGATGATAGAAATGATTAACGAAAAAGCGGCTGCTACTAATAGTACGCGTACAACCGGGTCTTCAAATTTTTCCAGATAAAGTTTCCAGAGGGAAGGACGCTTGGGAGGTGTTAACAGGTTAATACCATTTTTCTCCCTGCTTTGTAGGACTTCGTCATCCGTAAGTCCTAAATGATAATAGTCATTTTTATTTGTACTCATGCAGATACATGCGTTTAGTTTGAACCGCAAAAATACAACATAAAATTGTGATAAATTGTTTAATTAAAACTTTTTATGAAGTCGAATTTGTTACCGTGGTTTACCACATGTGCGATAAGGAATTGTAAACCAGAATGTAGAGCCTTCACCTTCTACGGAATCCGCACCAATCTGACCGCCTAGTTTCGTGACAATGGTTTGAGAAATAGAGAGTCCCAGTCCGGCTCCTTTCTTATCTTTGTTCAGTTTTACAAAGCGCTCGAATACATCCGGTAGTTTTTCTGCCGGAATTCCGGCTCCGGTATCTTTTACATAAAAGTAAAGTTCGGTATCTCTTGCCTCATATCCGATGCGGATACTACCTTCATGGGTGAATTTAATGGCATTACCGGCAAAGTTGGAAAGCACCTGTGCCACCCGGTTACGATCCGTTTGAATCATGCACGAAGAACGAGACGGTTCTGCTATAATTTGTATCTTTTCTCCAGCGTCATTGACTCTCATCTGGAAAAGTTGTTGTAAATCTGAAAGCAATAGATTGACGTCGACCGTTGTCTGTACAAATTCCAAGGTTCCGGCTTCGATTTTGGACATATCCAGAATGTCGTTGACCAACTGCATCAGGAGATCAGCATTCATTTTTATGATTTCCTGGTATTGAGCCTTTTCCTCTTCGGTATTTGCGCTGCCTAACACTTCTGCAAATCCGGTAATAGCGTTGAGAGGAGTACGGATCTCATGGCTCATATTAGCTAAAAAGGCAGATTTTGAAATATCCGCTTTTTCAGCTTTTTCTTTGGCTAGTCTCAATTCATTTTCGGCCTGTTTCCGTCGGGTGACGTCATGTACGGTGATAACCATATTCTCTTCTTCATTGAGAAGGAAGTAGGAGCCGGATATTACTGCGTCACATTCCACAGTCGTATTATCCGATGTGACTACGGATAAAGTTGCTTCGAGATCCGTGAAGTTCCGTCTCTGTTCGAAGGCCTGACGTATGGCAGTACGTATCGGACAGGAACCGCAGAAGCTATGTGTGCCGCAGCCTCCTTCGGCAGCCAATGCGTTACGGCATTGCAGCAGGTCGCCCACTCTTTTTTCTTCTGTTCCTTTTCTGGTTCCGGTTTTTTGGTAATAGTTGGTCTTCAGTACTTTAAAATCGTTATCTATTAGCAGAATAAAAGCATGTACATTCTTTAAAACGGCACCGGCGATATGGCTGGTACGTTCCAACTTTCTGGATTCACGGAACAATCGTTGTTGCATCCGTAGGCATTTCCTGCGTTCCCATAAAAAACTGATTAGTAGGACTGCGCATAAAACTATTAAAGTTGACAATAGTGCTATAAGCATAGTATAATATTGTTGTTTTAGCTTGATAATATGACTACAAAGATAGCTTTTTTCTTTAGTTTGGAAAATAGTGTTGAACAAATATCCAGCTATTTGTGTTATATTATTCAGAAAACCATTTAAAAATACGAACGTTATGAAAAAGTACATTTGCACGGTCTGTGAATATATTTACGACCCCGAACAAGGAGATCCGGAAAGCGGAATTGAACCAGGAACAGCCTTTGAAGACATTCCAGATGATTGGACTTGTCCGTTATGCGGAGTCGGCAAAGAAGATTTTGAACCGTACGAAGGATAAAACCAAGAGAGAGAGAATTATTTAAGAGGAGAATGGCCGGGTGTATAGATATATGCCCGGTCTTTTTTGTTTTTCTGGAGGATGATTTAAATTAAAAAGGAGAATCAGTAATGCTATGATAGACTGATTCTCCTTTTTTATCATTCAATTAAGCTCTATCAAGAAGCTTTTTTCTCTTTTACATCACTACTGGCTTCTACTACATTCACCACATAGTCACCTAGTTTTTCACATTCGGCGATAATATCCATGTAATAAACTCCCATCTGATAATCGTATTCTTTGTTGTTTACGTCCAGAATGTTCTGATTCTTCAGTTGGTTACGGTAGTTATTAATTTCATTCTCGATGTTGAAGGACTTATTGATGTCAATGTTCTGATGTTCCGGTTTTTCTACAACCACAATCATTTGAGCAAGTGCGTCGTTGGTCAGCTTCATCATGAGGTGGATATGTTCATATTGTTTCTCGGTAAAGTCCTGGTTGGTTTGGCGTTTCCGGTTGATGGTACGTGCCAGGTTATAACAGCTGTCACCGATACTTTCAATTTCCGTCACTTCACGCAACATGGCACGTATCTGTAGTTTACTTTCAGAACTTAACCGACCTTCAGATACTTGATTCAGGTAGTTGGCTATTTCAAGTTCCATGTTGTCGCTGATATTCTCATACTTCTCGATCCGGCTGAACAGCTTGTTGAAATCGTCATCCTTTTCTGTGTGTAGCAAATCCTGCACCATGCCGAACATCCGGTGTGTACGTTCTGCAAAAAGATGGATTTCTTTGCGTGCCTGAAGGATAGAAAGTTCAGCGGTAGAAAGCATACCACCGGTGATAAACCGCAAACGGGGCTCTTCGTCTTCTTCTTTGGGGTGGATAAGAGCACATACGGTACGTTCAATCAGTTTAACCGCCCATATCAGAATACATACATTACAGATATTGAAGATTGAGTGGAAAGCAGATAACTTGTAGGAGATGGCAACTTCCGGATTGTTACTTTGGAAAAAGGTATCTACTACCCAGTTTACCAGTTCCATGAAAGGATGGAAGACAATCAAGACCCAGATAACGCCGAACACGTTAAAAACAAAATGGGCCAATGCTGCCCGCTTAGCCTGTGTATTGGCTGTAAGTGCGGCAAGATTGGCCGTGATAGTGGTTCCGATGTTTTCTCCCAAAACAAGTGCTGCTCCCAGTTCCAGACTGATCCATCCGTTGGCGCACATAATCAATGTAATTGCCATGGTGGCGGCGGAGGCCTGTACAATCATCGTCAATATAGTACCGATGAGTAAGAACAGAATGATGGAGAAGAATCCCATGTCCGTGTAGTTCTGTACGAAGGCAAGCATTTCCGGGTTGGCGTTCAGGTCGGGCGCGTTTGCTTTCAGGTAAGAAAGCCCCATGAAAAGGAAAGAAAAACCGAAAATGAATTCACCGATGGACTTGCGGTTGCTTTTGCCGGAGAAGATGAGCGGGAGGGCGATGGCTAAGAGCGGAAGAGCGAAAGCAGCCATATCAACCTTAAATCCGAAAATTGAAATGATCCAGGCAGTCACGGTAGTACCGATATTAGCACCCATAATGACGCTGATGGATTCGGCAAGTGTGAGCAATCCGGCGTTTACGAAACTTACGACCATCACTGTCGTTGCTGAAGAAGACTGGATAAGAGCTGTTATCAACACTCCTGTTAAAACTCCCGTTACCCGATTGGTAGTCATTGCCGTTAGAATACTTCGCAATCTGTCACCCGCGACCTTTTGTAAACCCTCGCTCATAATCTTCATTCCGTAAAGGAAGAGTCCTAATGAGCCTATGAGCTTTAAAAAATCATAAAAAGAATATTCCATCTATAATATTTTTAATGGTTATTTGTTCTCTATCTGATTATAAGTATATTAGTCCCAAATTATTCACCTTTTAACGAACTCGATGAAACAGATGTTACAAATATGTTGCAAAAATAACAATATTTCCAAAGAATTCCCTATCGGAAGCTCACTTTTGGATATTTATTACGGTTTTAATCTTAATTTTCCTTATCAAGTAGTAAGTGCCAAGGTCAATAATCGTTCCGAGGGACTGAATTTCAGAGTTTATAATAATAAAGATGTAGAGTTTCTGGATGTGAGAGATCAGTCCGGTATGCGTACGTATGTCCGTTCGCTTTGTTTTGTCTTGTTTAAGGCTGTCACGGAACTGTTTCCCGACGGAAAATTGTTTGTAGAACATCCTGTTTCAAAAGGCTATTTCTGCAATTTGCGGATTGGCCGTCCCATCGAACTGGAAGATGTGACACGCATCAAGCAACGGATGCAGGAGATTATCGCGGAGAATATTTCCTATCATCGCATCGAATGTCATACGGCTGAAGCTGTGCGTGTTTTCAGCGAACGGGGAATGAATGATAAAGTGAGATTACTGGAAACTTCCGGTTCGCTCTATACCTATTATTATACATTGGGTGATACCATTGATTATTATTATGGGAATCTGCTACCCAGTACCGGATATCTTAAATTATTCGATATCGTGAAATATTACGATGGATTGCTCCTTCGGATTCCGAGCCGGGAAAACCCGAATGTGCTTGAAGATGTGGTGAAGCAGGAAAAAATGCTGGATGTCTTTAAAGAATACCTGAACTGGAGTTATATCATGGGGCTTAACAATGCCGGAGATTTTAACCTGGCCTGTGAAGAGGGACATGCAACCGATCTGATAAATGTTGCAGAAGCACTGCAGGAGAAGAAAATAGCCCAGATAGCCGATACCATATTCCATCGTGGTGAAAACGGTAACCGGGTAAAACTGGTATTGATTGCCGGACCATCCTCTTCGGGAAAGACAACTTTCAGCAAACGGCTTTCTATACAGCTAATGACCAATGGACTGAAACCATTCCCGATCTCTTTAGATAATTACTTTGTGGATCGTGAAGAGACTCCTCTGGATGAAAACGGAAATTATGATTATGAATCACTGTATGCACTTGATTTGGAACTGTTCAATCAACAGTTGCAGGCACTCCTGCGCGGTGAAGAGGTCGAACTGCCTCGTTTTAATTTCTCCCTTGGCAAGAAGGAGTATAAAGGTGATAAACTGAAAATAGAAGATAATACGATTCTGATTCTGGAAGGTATTCATGCCCTGAACCCGGAACTGACGCCGCATATACCGGCTGAACGGAAATTCAAGATTTATGTTTCGGCATTGACCACCATCTCTTTGGATGACCATAACTGGATTCCGACAACTGACAACCGTCTGTTGCGTCGTATTATCCGTGACTTCAATTATCGGGGATATTCGGCACGTGAAACGATATCACGCTGGCCGAGTGTACGTGCCGGTGAAGATAAATGGATTTTTCCCTATCAGGAGAATGCCGACGTAATGTTTAATTCAGCGTTGCTTTTTGAGTTTGCAGTACTCCGTTTGCATGCCGAACCTATTCTGATGGGTGTACCGCGCAACTGTCCTGAATATTGCGAAGCATACCGGTTACTTAAGTTTATCAAATATTTTGTTCCTGTACAGGATAAGGAGATTCCGCCTACGTCTTTACTGCGCGAATTTTTGGGAGGTAGTAGCTTTAAATATTAAGTAGAAAAATTAGGATATATTCGTTATTTGTACTTTCTTTGCAGAAAATATGAATTACCTTTTGTTGTAGTAAGGCAAGAGAACACAAAATAAACAATATTTGAATAGGATTCTTTAGGGGAGAATACTGTATAATGACTGTTATACTAAACTATAATATTGAACCTTTGGTTACTTTTGCTGTTATAAAAGGACTACATGCAACAAAAAAAATGTGAATATGATTTTTTATAATAGTCTTTTAGCAAAGTGGTTCTTGGGAAAAGGAAAGAAACACTATTTTATGTTAGGCTGGTTTTTCTTTACCCGGTATAAATATCTGGAAGTTTGGGAAGATATGGAGTTACGGATACATGCAAAGCAATATTGGGAATGCTTTTCTCTGACTCTGATACCAGCGTTGATTTTGTCATTACTGTTTTCATGGTGGTGTATGATACTACCATTCATAACTTATGACCTCCTTTATTGGTTTGAAAAGATCATCTACCACCATTCAATATTTAATTGGGAGGCGATAAAGCATAGCGGTGATACGCTTTATCTCCGAAAGAGAAAAGCGTATGCCTGGAAGAAAGGTTACGGGAAGAAAGAGTTGCCCGTATCCAGATGGAATGATTGATTCTTTATTTTAAATGCTTCTTTATCCAAAGCAGATGTCCATACTCCGTATCGTTAGAGGTCCAATGCTCATTAATAGGAGTAATTAGGGCTTCTTTCGGACAGTTTAGTACATTGTATACAATATAACTGGTGGTTGGAGGACAGGTGTCATCATTGAATCCCCATGTTATATAGGTGTCTGCTTTTATCAATTTAGCAAAGTTCACTACATCATAATAGGCCATTGTCTTTATTTTTTCGGGGGTATCCATATCTACCGAATTTCTAAAGAAATGAGGATATCCACCGGCACGTCCGGCTTTATAGCCTGCCATATCGCTTAATGCAGGATGATTGGCGACACAAGCTGTCACCCGTTCATCCAGTCCGGCGGTGATTAATGCCAGGGCGCCTCCCTGACTACCTCCTTGTGCAATTACATTTTTGCCATCCCATTCCGGCAGGGAAGTTAGAAAGTCGATACCGCGTACACAGGCCAGATATACCCGTTTCATATAATAATTATCACGACTGTCGAGCCCATTGGTCAGATAGCCGTTTTCTCTGCCATTGAAAGCGTTGCTGATTTCTTTAAATTCTTCATCAGTCATTTCCGGATTCAGGCCGTGTATCTCGAATTCAAAACGGATGCATCCTTGCTCCGCATAATATTTATGACGTAGAGGTTCTTTGATGGTTTTGATACCTGCTCCCGGAGGGCACAGGACAACCGGAAACTTTCCTTCTTTTTTCGGATAGAATAAATATCCGTAGACGCATTGCCCACGTTTGTTCAGTTGCAATTTTACGAGATAACAGTCTATTTCATCAGTGGAATATTTTTCGACATGTTCTTTGGTATACGTTAGGGGAAACTCCTTTTGTTCCGCTTTTGCCTTTTCCCAAAATTCCTTGAAATCGGAAGGCATGGTGGTATACGGACGAAGTTTTTCCGGTGAAAATCCTACTTTGATATGATGTGAATAGGTCTTTCCATCTACGGTTGCTTTCAGGCGACAGTCGCGGAATCCCGGCTCTTTCATTGTGCCCACAGGAATCACTCCCCTGCCATTCTTTAAAGTTACACTTCCTTTGGTATCGGCAACAGGCATCATATCACCACCTATTTCATAAGTGACGGTTACGTTATCTCTGGGGATACCGTATTTATAGAATTGTACCTCCACAGTTGCTTTTTCTCCTGTTTTATAAAGCCAGTCGGCATGATTGGGTACGGTGACCCAAAGCACATCGCTTTTATAAGGATAGTTTTCAGCTACGGCGGATAGCAAGGTAAGTGACAATAGCCATACAGATAAAAGTAGTCTCTTCATGGTGTTATTCATTGTTTTATCTTAAAGCTTCCACCTCTTCCGGTGTCAAAGGAATCTTCTTACCTAATCGGCGGGCGCCGGTTTCTGTAATTAGATAATCTTCCTCATTGCGGATACCACCGAAGTCCTTATAAGTTTCCACTACATCATAATTGATGAAATCGGTAAATTTCTTTTCTCCTTTCCACATGTCAATCAGTTCCGGAATAAAATAAATACCTGGTTCTACCGTGTGTACAAATCCCGGTTCCAACGGAATGGCGAGACGTTGCGATTTGCGACCGAACTGTGTGCTCTTCGGCTGACCGTTATATCCTACCCATATCTCTCCTAGATTTTCCATGTCGTGTACATCCAATCCCATCATGTGACCTAATCCGTGAGGATAGAATAACGCATGAGCACCTTCGCGGACCGCATCTTCCGTATTTCCTTTCATCAATCCGAGTGCCTTCATACCGTCTACCATGACACGGGCAGACAGTTCGTATACCTCCATATAAGGAATACCCGGACGGAGGGCTTTTACAGATTCCAGATGCATCGCATTCTGAATCTCGTATACTTCGCGCTGGCGGGCTGTAAACTTTTTGTCGGCAGGAATGGTAGACGACATATCGCCTGCATAGCCTGATTCTACTTCTGCGCCTGCATCAATTAGGAATAAATCACCCGGTTTTACTTTATTTCCATGATAGTGGTTGTGTAAAGTCTGTCCGTTGATAGTGGCAATGGTGGCAAAAGAAAGCTGGCAGTTGTTAGATTCGGCTACCCGGTTCATTTCCGCTACCACTTCGTATTCATACATGCCCGGACGGAGCACTTTCATGGCGGTGATGTGCATATCGGCAGTTACATCGCAAGCCTTCTCTATTTCTACAATTTCTTCGGCAGATTTGTAATTACGTTGGGCGATAACGGCACGGATGAATGGAACAGAACCTTCCTGGCGTGTAGGGGGAATACCCAACCAATCCATCAGTTTCAATTTATGCTCGGGACGGTAAGGTGGCAGATAATGAACCGCTTTCCCTTTCTGGACGCACTTGTGGAGATAGCTTGTAATTTCTGCGGACGGCATCAGATTTTTTACGCCCACACGTTCACATTTTTCGTGTAATGTAGGTTGCGATCCCATCCATACGATTGCGTCGATAGACAGTTCATCTCCAAAAATGATTTCTTTGTCTTCATCAATATCGATAATAGCCGAAAGGCCGGCGCATGAAAGTCCGAAATAATAAAGGAAAGTAGAATCCTGACGATAACGGAAGGTGTTATCCTCGTAGTTCAGTCCGCACTCGTCATTTCCGAGAAATAACAATACCCCGGAGCCTAAATTCTTTTTTAGCAGGGCTCTTCGCTGCATATACGTTTCTTTGGCAAACATATTGTCCTAATTTTTAGTTTTGTAGCAAATTTACATAAAAACGTTGGAATAAACGAATAAAGTTGGAAGAATATGTGTCTTACTCATGAACATCCTAAACACATAATAAAGAAGTTTATTTCAGTAGTTTCCTCTTTCCGTCACCTTCTAATATCTTCATTTGTTGAATGGCAATTTGATTGAGCTTAATCAGCCGTTCACCTTGTGGGATGCTTTGATTAATAAAGACAGCATTGAGATTTTCCATATTAGAAAGACAAATGAGTTCGTTGATAGAGGCATAGTCGCGGATATTTCCTTTTAGTTCGGGGTTCTGTTCATGCCACATCTTAGCTGTCATGCCGAACATCGTTACATTTAGCATATCAGCTTCGTCGGCGTAGATAATACTTATTTGTTTGGGGGTAACTTCGGTAGGAATTAGATTTTGCTTAATAGCGTCAGTATGAATACGGTAATTAATCTTAGATAGTTCTCTTTTTGCATTCCATCCTACTTGAGTCTGTTCTTGCTCTTTTAAACGTTGGTATTCTTTAACAAGCAACAATTGAAAACGAGGACTGATCCACATTCCGAAATGGTAGGCAATGTCACGGTGAGCATATGTGCCTCCATATCGTCCTGCCTTTGAGATAATGCCGATAGCTCCTGTGCGCTCAATCCACGTCTTTACAGAAAGTACAAAATTATTGCTTCCGGCTGCATTTTAATTGTACCGAATTCGGTACAATTAAAATTAGTGTTGTATAGCATTTCCTATTCACCTATATATTCAAGGGTACTTTTCAGACTAAGCCATCTGAAAATAATATGTTCTTGCATTTGACTGCGTGCCATATCGGTTAATGAAATATAATCGTCATCATGATATGATACGACTGCAATCTCTGTATTCTGTACTTTTATCTTTGTCATGTCAGTCTTTTAGGTTTTAACTTTTCAAAGGTACGATAATATATTAGTAAATAACCGAGTAATCCAATTTCCTTTTATACCTTTTTAAAAACAACCTTCGGCAATACAATCTTGGCTTCTTTCTTATCTTCCTGTTTTTCCCAATATACAACGAAGTTGACAGAAGCTTTTTCCAGTTTATAATCTTTCTGTATTAATTCGTTGAGTATATCTTTAAACTTTTTAGAGAAACGTAGAATCTCATTATTTGAAAAATCTGTGCATCCTTTCTCTGTAAGTCGTAGAGACATACCGCTTTTTAGGGTATTTATTGCAGCCTGGCAATGAGAGTCAATGAAGAAATCAAGCCATAAGTCTCTATGAGTTAACGTATAACATAAACTTTGCGGAGCCGGATATGTATTGCTGTTTATCCGGTATTCTGCAAGACCATTAGCAATATTGCTCAGATAATGTCCGTTTGTGTGAATAGACAGATTTTGTTTGGCACGAGTGATGGCGACATAGACTTCACGCTTCTTTTCGTCCGAAAGTGATTCTATATTAGTAAGGAGCAGAAAAACATTGTCGAATTCTTTTCCTTTCGCTTTATGAATAGTAGAGACAACAATCGCTTCACCTTGAACCGGATAAAAATCTTCCAACTTTGACTCAAAAAGATAATTAGTCCAATCCGAGTGATATTTGCGCGAATAGACTTGTTCAAAATTGAGTATTATATTGCGACATATTTCCCATGATTGGGCATGGCCGAATTCTCTTTTAAGGCATCTCTTAGCAGTTTCCCACCGTTCGTCATCAATAAGATGAGTATCTTGACTCAGATCCAATGCCCGGTTGAAATAACGAATCTCGTCTAAATCACCCAGATAAAAGTTTCCACTATTAGTTTGTACCAACCGGACAGGCATCCCTTGTTCCTGTAAAAGACAAGCTATAAAGACAGCGTCCTCATTTGTTTTTGTAAGTATGCCGGTGGTGCCGGCTAGCGGACTTTCGAGAACATCCTTTATTAGCGGAACAATTAAATTGTCGGATTGATATTGTGTAATACGGATGGAACCTTTTTCAAGTTGATGGGCTTGTATCGGTGTATGTTTCATCCGGTGCGGGATCAGATTGACGAACGCGTTGGCAAATGCAACGAGATTGCTCCTGCTTCGAAAATTCTCGCATAACTCATAATGCCGTGCCTGATAGTTGGTAATAAGAGACTGCATATGCCGGGAGTCGGAATTTCTGAAAGCATAGATATTCTGGTCATCATCTCCCACAGCAATAACTTTCAATGATTCATTCTTTTCGATAAGTGCTGCGATAAGTGCGAACTCGTCTTCTGTCATATCCTGGGCTTCATCAATCACGAGTACGCTTTTGGTGATGCGGCTGATTTCCACTTCGCTGTTTCTAATCTTTTCTACTGCATCCTTAATTACGGATTTTGATTTCTCGATAGACCCTTGGCGTCCCAACAAATCAAAGCAATAGGAGTGGAATGTCTTTATCTCAATATACCCCACCGCATTACCTATTAAATCGTGTAACCTGCTTCGGAATTCATTGGCGGCTGCTCTGGAGAAAGTGAGCATCAATAATTGTTCATGCTTCACATCTTCCATTAACAGGAGAGAAGCCAGTTTATGCACAAGCAGGCGTGTCTTTCCGCTTCCCGGACCGGCGGCTACAACGATATGCCCCGGTTGATTGTCATTAACGATTTCCAACTGCGTTTTGGATAATTCCCCAAATAACTGCCTGTATTTGCCCGGTGTGATTCGTCGGTTAATTTCATCCTTCCGGCTGCCGGGAAAATACTTCTGAATAAAAGAAGTACTGTTCAAACTAAAATAATCGTCTACAAGTCGCAAGGCAGCCTGATAGTCATGGACCATTTTCCGGGCATATTCGCCTACAATATGTATCTGTTGTATCTTATTGGTGTAGAACTGTTCCAACTTACGGTAATCATCCTGTTTATATCGTATATTAGTAGCCCCCAACCGCTCAATGTTCATCCGGTTATATATCACAAGAAACCCACCCTCTATCTGTAAAGCTCCCATTCGGGAGAGATAAAAGAGAGTATCTTCTATTTCTTCGAGAGTGACTGATTCTTGGAACAGAACATTCTGATTCTCGTAAGCCTTCTTTAATTCCAAAATGGAAAACTCGACAAGAATTTCTTCTCTTGTTACAGATTCAGTATCTGATTCGATTTTATTGAAAAGATAATCGATAATGAACTCGGACAGGCAATGCCTGTTCTCACATCTTTTTTCGAATGGAATGCCGGTTTGCGGACGAAGATAAACGGAAATATGATTTCTGTTGTCGTCCCGATAGGAACGTTTTATCCAGTTTTTCTCCGCCCAGAAGTTTATAAGTGCTTTTAGCTTGTCCGGGCTTACATTTCTTTGAATTGCATTTTCCGCTTCTTCCCGTAATTCCTTCAGATTGACTATTTTTTGTTCTTCCTCAAAAACAGTCAGTAGGAAATTCTCTAGCTTATTATAAAATCTGATTATTTCCAGTGAACGGTTGCACTGCTCTTTTCTTAAAATATAAGCAGTGAGGTCACGTGAGTCAGCCAGTATCTTTTCTTCCCGAAGCAGGGTGATGATTTGAATAACCTCTTCATTGGAGATGCCTAGATGGTCGGAGATATAATCAATCCGGGATTCCGGTACTTCGCTGTTTGCATGCTTGCGACTTTTGGTTGAAATCAGTTTCTTGATGATTCGTGTAGCCTGCATCTTCTGTTTCTCGTTGAAGCGGGGAGACAGATTTATTTTGTCAATAGCTTCTTGAGCCGTTTTGGCCAATATGCTGTCGGCAAACACCCGGGGAGAGTTTTGTCCGCGATGCAGATAACCGGACTCTTCAAGTGCCGCTATGGCAGTGGTGACACGGGTTTCTATGTTGGTTACGTTTTCATCCCATCCGGCTTTGCGTGCTATCTCTAAAGCGGACTGGGAAACCTTGGGGCGAAGACGGGTAATTTCTTTAATGGATTTCCATACTTGCTGTATTTCTCCGATATGCAATTTGGTCTGGTTGAGCAGGATAAAATGTTTATTCAAGTCTTCCTCATCGAAGAGAATATAACAGGAAGCGTTGATGTGCTCGTCGCGTCCTGCCCTGCCTGCTTCCTGAACATAATTCTCGAGAGAATCCGATATTTCATAATGGACGACTAGACCGACATCTTTTTTATCCACTCCCATTCCGAAGGCAGAAGTAGCTACCATAATCTGTATGTTGCCGGCGATAAAATCATTCTGGTTTTCTGTCTTATCCTTAATGTCCATTTTCCCGTGAAAAGCGGCAACCGAAAATCCATCCTGTTTCAGGCGTGCTGCCAGTTTGGTAGCTGTACGGGTACGGGCGACATAAACAATGGTCGGACAGCTTTTCTGCTCGATAATATCTCTCAGACTATTGTATTTTTCATTTTCCTGATTCCGCTCGAAAACCTGATATTGCAGGTTGGTCCGGCTGATGTCGCTACGGAACAGTTCGAGACGGATATTTAATTTATCCTTAAAGTAGGTAGAGATATCCTCAATAACTTTCTGTTTCGCCGTGGCTGTGAAACAGGAGACGGGTATCGGCTGTTGCAAACCTTTCTTCTCCTGAAGCTGTTTAAGATAATCACCTATATAAAGATAATCCACACGGAAATCCTGCCCCCAAGAAGAGAAACAGTGTGCTTCGTCAATAACAAAGCGGACTACTTTCCGTCCTAATAGTAACCTTTCGATACTTTTTGACCTTAATGATTCCGGTGATATATAAAGTATTGAAGCGGAACCGTTTTCTACACTTTCGAAGGACTTGGCACGTTCTATAGGATCCAACAGTCCGTTGATAGTGACAGCGTCAGTGATGTTGTTTTTTCGCAGATTATCCACCTGGTCTTTCATTAAAGATTGCAGGGGAGAAATGACTACGGTAAGTCCTTTTACCTGTTCCCCGCTCATTAGAGCTGGTACTTGGAAAGTGATAGACTTTCCCCCGCCGGTAGGGAAAACAGCGAGAATCGATTTCCCTTCTACCGCCGCTTGTACCGCATTCTCCTGTAAAGGCTGGTTGTTGTAAGTACGATAAGCGTCAAAACCGAAAAAATGTTTTAATCCACGGTGTATATCGAAAGCCTGGTTGCAATAGACGCACCCTGTCAGGCAAGGAGTATTGCGCAACACGTACATGATTGATTCCACTCTTGGAAAGTTATGCAGCACCCATGGCGGGGTGATGGAATACCGATCCCGGCAATTGATAAGTGCAAGGCAATAAGCCAGTTCGATGGGAGCCCGGGAAATATAGTTTTCGAGCTGGGCATGCTCGCATACTTCCTTTGCGAAACGACGACGGATAACTGTTTCCGGATTATCGTACTTTCCGAATGGTATGGTATAAGCAATGAAATCGAAGAAAGACTTAAATTCGTCAGTAGGATGCAGCAATGAGTAATAGATATATTTCAAATCTTCGTCCAGGCGTCCGAAGGCTTCCACTTCCGCTAGAAAAAGTTCATGCGCTTTCATCGAATCATTCAGCGGATTGTTGAGGCTGTCCGTTTGCAACTTGTCATCCTTTAGTAAATGATGGTACGGTTTGGCAGGAAACAGAAGTGGGGACAGATAGAGCGTATCTATTGTTTTGGGCTGTATATACCCGGTTTGTTGAAATAGGGGAATGATATATTTAAGATCGTGATTGAGTATATTGTGCCCGCCTATGTATTCCGTTTGCGTGATGAATTGTATGAATTGGGCAGGCGAATTGGCATGAAAAGGGACTCCGTCGTTGCGGATGGCTCCCATGTCCAATATTTGACGATTTACAGGATTAACTTCAAGGTCGATGAATGTGATATTTGTCATACGTGTTGTTTTATTTTGTAAATCAACTGTCCAAAGATAATACTAACTGATTGAAATTTCGTGAACTTCGGTGGATAAATATTTGTTCATTAGATAATTTTAGTGTTATAGGATTAAAAATTATCTCCCTAATCTGTGTAATCTCTCGTTAAAAAGTTACTTTTGTAGCGAGAAATAGTAGAAAGCAAAAACGAATATGGCACAAGGTTCCCGTCAAATACAATCTCAGGCGCAACAGCAAGTACAAACGCTCTCGCCCCAGCAGATTCTGGTCGTGAAACTGTTGGAGCTTCCCGCAGTAGAGCTGGAAGACCGTATCCATGCTGAACTGCTTGAAAATCCGGCACTTGAAGAAGGTAAAGAAGAAAACACTGCGGATGAGTATGCTGATTCCGACACTACGGAAGATGGCATGGATAGCGATGCCAACGATTATGATTCTTTGAGTGATTATCTGACTGAAGACGATATTCCCGATTATAAATTACAAGAAAACAACCGTTCGAAAGATGAACAGGCGGAGGATATTCCGTTCTCCGATTCCACTTCTTTTTATGAAATCCTGAAAGAACAGTTGCGTGAACGCAACCTGACTGAACATCAGCGTGACTTGGTGGAATATCTGATCGGTTCATTGGACGATGACGGACTGCTCCGTAAGTCATTGGAGAGCATCTGTGATGAACTGGCGATTTATGCCGGCATCGAATCGACAGAAGAAGAACTGGAAGAAGCACTCTGTATCTTGCAGGATTTTGATCCCGCTGGTATCGGTGCCCGTAGCCTTCAGGAATGTCTGTTGATACAGATTTGCCGGAAGAAGGATGAAGAGAAGAAGCCCAATCCGATACTGGAGTTGGAAGAACGTATCATTAGAGAGTGCTATGAAGAATTCACCCGTAAACACTGGGAGAAGATTATAAAGAAACTGGACATTGATGAAGAGACTTTCCAGGAAGCTCTTAATGAGATAACCAAGCTGAATCCCCGTCCGGGTGCTTCTTTGGGAGAAGCGATCGGCAGGAATCTCCAACAGATAGTTCCCGACTTTATCGTGGAAACGTATGATGACGGAACCATCAATATAAGCCTCAATAACCGTAATGTCCCCGAACTCCGTATGAGTCGCGACTTCACGGAAATGGTGGAAGAACATACCAAAAACAGGGCTAATCAATCAAAAGAATCCAAAGAAGCGATGATGTTCCTGAAGCAGAAAATGGATGCGGCACAAGGATTTATCGATGCTGTGCGGCAGCGTCAGAATACCCTGATGACTACCATGCAGGCTATCATTGACTTACAACGTCCTTTCTTCTTGGAAGGAGACGAATCTCTGTTGAAACCGATGATTTTAAAAGATGTGGCTGAACGTACCGGACTGGACATTTCAACGATCTCCCGCGTGAGCAACAGTAAATATGTGCAGACAAATTACGGCATCTATCCGCTCAAATTCTTTTTCAGCGACGGGTATACCACAGAGGACGGCGAAGAAATGTCTGTCCGCGAGATACGCAAGATTCTGAAAGAGTGTATTGATGGGGAGGACAAGAAGAAACCGCTGACAGATGATGAATTGGCGGACATCTTGAAAGAGAAAGGTTATCCCATTGCTCGTAGAACGGTAGCCAAATACCGTCAGCAGTTGAATATTCCGGTTGCGCGACTTCGAAAATGAGAACGAATATAAAGTATTAAGTATAAAGTATTAAGTATTAGTGCTGATGGACAGAGAGAGAGAACATATCATAGCGGATAAGACAATGTTGCAGGTGGCGAGAGCTACTTCGATGGTCTTTACTCCATTTTCTATTCCGTTTTTATCGTTTCTGGTGTTATTCCTGTTTTCTTATCTTCGTATCATGCCGATACAATATAAGTTGATCGTGTTGGGAATTGTTTACTGCTTTACCATACTGACACCTACCATTACCATTTTCCTGTTTCGTAAAATCAATGGCTTTGCCCGTCAGGAGTTAAGTGAGCGCAAGAAACGTTATGTACCGATTCTGCTGACTATCATCTCGTATGTGTTCTGCCTGTTGATGATGCGCCGGCTGAATATACCTTGGTATATGACAGGGATCATCCTCGTTTCTTTGGTAGTATCTATTATCTGCATTGCAGTGAATTTGAAATGGAAATTGAGTGAACACATGGCAGGAATAGGCGGAGTGATCGGCGGACTGGTTTCTTTCAGTGCTTTGTTCGGTTACAATCCGGTCGGATGGTTATGCCTGTTTATATTGATTGCCGGTATATTAGGTTCTGCACGAATTGTATTGGGACATCACACGTTGGGTGAGGTGCTTTCCGGTTTTGCGGTTGGCTTGATATGTGCCCTTTTGGTACTTCATCCCGTGAGCAACATCTTATTTCGAGTATTTTTATTTTAAAACAGTATAAATCCTAAAAACTAATTATTATGAACTTTCCACAGAATTTGAAGTACACGAACGAACACGAATGGATTCGCGTTGAAGGAGACATTGCATACGTAGGTATCACTGATTATGCTCAAGAACAATTGGGTGATATCGTGTTCGTAGACATACCGACTGTTGGTGAAACGTTGGAAGCCGGTGAGACATTCGGAACCATCGAAGTAGTGAAAACAATTTCCGATCTTTTCCTGCCTGTAGCAGGTGAAGTGATGGAACAAAATGAAGCATTGGAAGAAAATCCGGAACTGGTTAATAAAGATCCGTATGGCGAAGGTTGGTTGATTAAAATGAAACCGACAGATATAAAAGCTGTGGAAGACCTGCTGGATGCCGAAGCATACAAAGCTGTGGTGAACGGATAATTCTTACCTCACTTTAAATTGTAAATAGTAAATCGTAAAATAGTAAATCGAAATGACTCCAATTGTAAGTATTATCATGGGTAGCACGTCCGACCTTCCTGTTATGGAGAAGGCTGCGCAACTGCTGAATGATATGCATGTACCGTTCGAAATGAACGCGCTTTCTGCTCACCGCACGCCTGAAGCTGTGGAAGAGTTTGCAAAGAATGCCCGCAACCGTGGCATTAAAGTTATTATCGCCGCTGCCGGAATGGCTGCCGCCCTTCCCGGTGTAATTGCAGCCAACACTACACTACCGGTGATCGGAGTACCCGTAAAAGGTTCCGTGCTCGATGGTGTAGACGCACTTTATTCTATCATCCAGATGCCTCCGGGCATTCCTGTGGCAACGGTTGCTATAAACGGAGCGATGAATGCCGCTATCCTTGCCATTCAGATGTTGGCATTGAGTGACGAGAAATTGGCAGAAGCTTTTGCTGCTTACAAAGAAGGACTGAAAAAGAAAATCGTAAAAGCAAACGAAGAACTGAAAGAAGTTAAGTTTGAATATAAAACAAACTAATGTGATTTACGATTTGACAATTTACGATTGACGATTGAAATATCTTCGTAAATCGTATGTTGTCTTTGCGCATTGTCTTTGCATATTGCGCAGAAAGTGTTTTCAGTCATCAAATCATAAATCGTAAATCATAAATCATAAATCAAAATGGTTGATCTATTCAATTATTTTCGAAGAGAAACCACAGAAGTAAATATTGGGGCTGTGCCGTTGGGCGGCCCCAATTCTATTCGTGTCCAGTCGATGACCAATACGTCTACACAGGACACGCAGGCTTGTGTGGAACAGGCGAAACGTATTGTTGATGCAGGTGGCGAGTATGTCCGCCTCACAACGCAGGGTATCAAGGAAGCGGAGAATCTGATGAATATCAATATCGGACTACGCAGTCAGGGATATATGGTTCCATTGGTTGCCGATGTGCATTTCAATCCGAAAGTGGCGGATATAGCTGCTCAATATGCGGAAAAGGTGCGCATCAATCCGGGAAACTATGTAGATGCTGCGCGTACTTTTAAGAAACTGGAATATACAGACGAGGAGTATGCGCAAGAAATACAGAAAATCCATGACCGGTTTGTCCCGTTCCTGAATATCTGTAAGGAGAATCACACTGCGATCCGGATCGGTGTGAATCATGGCTCTTTGTCCGATCGCATCATGTCACGCTATGGTGATACTCCCGAAGGAATGGTGGAATCCTGTATGGAATTCCTTCGTATCTGTGTAGCGGAGAACTTCACAGATGTGGTGATTTCCATCAAAGCCTCCAATACCGTGGTAATGGTGAAAACCGTTCGTCTGTTGGTGGACGTCATGGAAAAAGAGGGGATGGCTTTCCCATTACACCTCGGAGTGACAGAAGCCGGAGACGGAGAGGACGGGCGTATCAAGTCGGCTCTCGGCATCGGAGCATTGTTGAGCGACGGGTTGGGCGATACCATCCGCGTATCTTTGAGTGAAGCACCCGAAGCTGAAATTCCGGTAGCCCGTAAATTGGTGGATTATGTTCTGTTGAGGCAGGAGCATCCTTATATTCCGGGATTGGAGGCGCCTGAATTCAACTATCTGTCTCCTGAACGCCGGAAGACAAAAGCGGTCCGTAATATCGGAGGCGAACATGTGCCCGTAGTCATTGCCGACCGCATGGACGGAAAGACAGAAGTAAATCCGCAATTCACTCCGGACTATATTTATGCCGGAAGAGCCTTGCCCGAACAACGGGAAGAAGGCGTGGAATATATTCTTGATGCGGACGTATGGCAAGGAGAGGCCGGAACCTGGCCTGCTTTCAATCATGCGCAATTACCGTTGATGGGTGAATGTGATGCAGCGCTTAAATTCCTGTTTATACCCTATATGGCCCAAACAGATGAAGTGATAGCCTGTTTGAAGTACCACCCGGAAGTGGTAATCATCTCTCAAAGCAACCATCCGAACCGTTTGGGTGAGCACCGTGCACTGGTGCATCAGCTAATGACGGAAGGTTTGCAGAATCCGGTTGTCTTCTTCCAGCATTATGCGGAAGATGATGCGGAGAATTTGCAGATAAAATCCGCAGCCGATATGGGAGCCTTGATCTTTGACGGTCTTTGCGATGGTATCTTCCTGTTCAATCAGGGCAGTTTGAGCCATGCCGTTGTCGACGCCACTGCTTTCGGAATCTTGCAGGCCGGACGTACCCGTACCTCTAAGACAGAATACATATCCTGTCCCGGTTGCGGCCGTACGCTTTACGACTTGGAAAAAACAATTGCCCGTATCAAGGCAGCCACTTCACATTTGAAAGGCTTGAAGATCGGCATTATGGGCTGTATCGTGAATGGTCCCGGTGAGATGGCGGATGCTGACTACGGTTATGTAGGAGCAGGACGAGGCAAAATCAGTCTTTATAAAGGCAAGGTGTGTGTAGAAAAGAATATTCCTGAAGAAGAGGCGGTAGAACGACTCCTGGAGTTTATCCGGACAGATCGGGAAGAAAACCAACAATGATAATTGGGCACGGAATACAGGTGATGGGGACTGATCTCATAGAAAACCTGTCATCCGTGCCTAACTATGTACTACATATCTTCCAATGACAAACACATTGTTTCAATAGTATAACGAGGCAATAGCTTTTTCTTCAAATGTTCAACTTTCTGTTCCAGCAACTCTGGCTTAAAGTTTTTACGTTGGCGTTTTACTTCAGCAACTACTGCTTTGTTTTTTTCAAGACCGAGTGCAACAATATCTATTTCGTTTTGGTTCCCTTTGTTTTCCCACCATGACCCGATGGCACGGAATTGATAACTTTCTGCGAATTTCTGTTTGAAGTAAAGTTCTAATATCTTTCCGCTGTAGGTTGGATAATCAGCTTTTATGATATTACGCAGCCCTACAAAGTTTTTAATTTCTATCAATGAACGGTTACGATCGAAGTAATTGAACCAAAACCTAATAAAATTATCACATATTTCATATCGGACAGTTGTTGAGCTCTCTTTAGCTAAAATGGGACGTTGGCGTATGATAATATTATAATCGTCTATCAGACGTTTCAGGTAGCCACCTGCGCTTTTTTCTCCTAGTGCTGCCTCAATTTCTGCTTGTGTATTTCTGCCTCCGGCAATTGCACTTAAAATAGAAAAGTAGGTTCCGTAATTTTTTCCAAATTCTTCTATCAACAAATTTTTTCCTTCTTCGGTAAAGGGAGAATTATCGCGAGCCATAAAATGGATCATGCTTTCCACGTGAAGCGTATGGTTGTCGCAAAAAAGTTCCACGTATTTAGGCACCCCGCCAGTAAAAGTATAAAGTGCTAAAAGATCATCATTCGAATGTGTCGGGGCATATTCATGCATGATTTCTTTTAGAACAGAGAGACTGAAGACTGACAGCTTGATTATGTTATCAGCTCTTCCGAAGAGCGGCTCTTTGTTGTCTTGGAAAATTTTTTGCATAAGAGAATAGATGGAACCACTGACAATCAAATTCATGTGTGAGGACTTCCGATATTGGTCCCAAATATTTTGCATATCGCTGAATATGGATTCATTAATAGTATAGAATTCCTGAAATTCATCAATAACCAGGTTGAAAGTCCGTTGTGTCGAAAGCTGCATTAGGTATTGGAATAAGTTTCGGAAACTTCGGATTTCTGTCGGAACAAAGATTTGTAGGGCTTGTGCGATAAGTGGGATGAATTCTTCGCACAAGGTTGCTTCATTTTTGCGCCCTATAAATAAGTAGACAGTGGGAGTCTGTTCAACGGCTTTCATAATGAGGCTTGTCTTCCCAATTCTACGGCGACCGGTAACGACTGTCATTCTTGAACTTTCCTCAAATGCCAATTGCTGAATTCGTTTTAGCTCTTTTAGTTCTTCTTCTCTATTATAAAACCTCATAGTCAGTGAATTATATTAGTAACTGTGGTTACTGTAACCACGGTTACAAAGATATTTATTCTTAGGGGAACGGCAAACTTTTTCTTTCTTTTTATAAATTCTTTACCCTTCCCAATTAAAAATTTTATGATCGTTTCTATTGATTTGTACCAATTTTATTGTCAAACTGTCAGGGTGATATTCAAGTATATGAATATCAATACTATATCACCTGACAATAGATGCTGATAATAGGCTGACAATAAAATATATCTACTTTTACTGTCAGCCTTATTTTTATCTCTTATGATCCTTTTATGACTTGATAAATAATAGCTTTAGAAGCATGTTCTGAAGTAACGTCGCATTTTAGTAACAGCCTCCCAAAGTGATATCTACCTATATAGTTCCATTAACGTGCCTATGTAGTTGCCCTAGAGTGCCAGTATAGTTCTACTAAAGTACCGCTATCTTTACTTTGTCACGGCCGTGGTGACTTCTTCCCACAGCCGTGACGAGTTCCTACCACGGCTGTGGAAAGATCTCGTCACAGCCGTGGAGAGTTAACAATACTGATGCTTTAATGGAACAATACCTACTTGTTAAGTGAAAGATACCGGCTATATAACATTCATTTAATAGGGGGATTCATTTTAAAAAGCTGCTTTCTATGTGGATGGTATGGTTACTGCAGGCGATGATGTCCTTCAGGTGCTTATAAAATGGAACAGGCTGACAATAAAAGTTCTGATTTTTTATTGTCAGCCTATTGTCATGGCTTATTGTCAGCATGTAAACCGGTGATAATCATTATACTATCGGGAAAAAACTTTGGTTGACAATAAGAATCATCAAATTTATATGTAATCTTCTTCTGTCCTGTCAAAGTTCGTCCTGTAAAGGATAAGTAGCAGTTGACAACTAAAGAAAATAGTAGCTACAGTTGGAAAGAAAAAGAAGTCTTGCTTAATATATTAAGTATGTTTTTGCTATATTTGTGCAATATAAAGAGCATATTTTATGGAAAAACGAATAATAAAGGCAATTATAGCCGAGCGTCAGCAAGAAATTAGTAAGATTCAGCTGGTTGAAAGACCGATATCATTACTTGGGATGAAGAAAGGACAATTTCAGGGAATGAGTTGGATATAGAAGTCGTGCCGGTTTGGAAATGGCTGTTGCGATATTGCTGACATTGAAAGGTGCTAAAACCGATTTTGCAACTTTGTTGCATAAATCATTTGCTACCTTTGCATCAACTAAATGATGAATGTTATGGGACATTGTAGTTGTGGCGCTCACTCATGCGCAGCAGAAAAAAAGGTTGATGCAAAGGTTTCGGTATTCCATGAATATGGGAAAGTGATATTCTCTCTCCTGCTGCTGGCAGGTGGAATAATCATGAATGCTCTTGATTTAGCATTCTTCCGTGAAGGATATGTTTCTTTGATATGGTATATCGTAGCCTATCTTCCGGTAGGAATTCCGGTGATGAAAGAAGCCTGGGAAAGCATCAGGGGAAAAGACTATTTCAGTGAGTTCACCCTAATGGTTATTGCTACTTTGGGAGCTTTCTATATTGGCGAATATCCGGAAGGCGTAGCCGTGATGCTATTTTATACAGTAGGAGAACTGTTTCAGGGTAAAGCGGTAGATAAAGCCAAACGTAATATCGGAGCCTTATTAGACGTAAGACCCGAAAAAGCACTGGTACTTAGAGAGGGTAATCTTGTTACTGAAAGTCCTAAAAAGATAAAAGTCGGTGAAATCATAGAAATAAAGGCAGGTGAGCGAGTGCCATTGGATGGAATCATGCAGAATGAAGTTGCCGCCTTTAATACAGCTGCATTAACGGGCGAAAGCGTGCCTCGTAATATTCGGAAAGGGGAGGAAGTGCTTGCCGGAATGATTGTAACCGACAAGGTAATCCGACTTGAAGTGACGAGACCTTTTGACAAGAGCGCACTCGCCCGAATATTGGAACTTGTTCAGAATGCCGCCGAACGCAAAGCCCCGGCAGAATTGTTTATTCGCAAGTTTGCCCGTGTTTACACACCGATTGTTATCATACTGGCCGTATTAATTGTATTATCTCCATTTGTCTATTCACTTATCAATCCTGCATTTGTATTCACATTTAATGATTGGTTATACAGAGCTTTGGTCTTTTTGGTGATTTCATGTCCATGCGCATTGGTGGTTAGTATTCCATTAGGCTATTTTGGTGGTATCGGAGCGGCATCCCGATTGGGTATTTTATTCAAAGGCGGTAATTATCTGGATGCTATCACCAAAATCAATACGGTGGTATTCGATAAAACAGGAACCCTGACAAAAGGAACCTTTGATGTGCAGGCTTGTAAAAGTGCAGGCGATATTTCGGAAGAAGAATTAGTGAAACTGATTGCTTCGGTAGAAAGTGATAGCACACATCCGATTGCCAAGGCTGTTGTAAACTACGCAAAAGAACAAAACATAGAACGCGTAACCGTTACCGATACGAAAGAATATGCCGGCTTCGGATTGGAAGCAACGGTAGGCGGAATACCGGTTCTGGTTGGTAATTGCCGGTTACTGTCCAAGTTTGATATATCCTTTCCGCAAGAATTGTTGAAGATAACAGATACCATTGTAGTCTGTGCTGTTGGAAACCGTTATGCCGGTTATCTGTTGTTGGCTGATGCCTTGAAAGAAGATGCAAAGGTAGCTATTGACCGCTTAAAAGCTTTAAATATTGAAAACATACAGATATTATCCGGTGATAAACAGAGTATTGTTACTAACTTTGCGGAGAAGCTCGGCATATCGAAAGCCTATGGCGACTTGCTGCCGGAAGGGAAAGTGAAACACCTGGAAGAATTGCGTCAGGATGAGGCAAACCGGATTGCATTTGTCGGCGATGGAATGAATGACGCACCGGTGCTTGCTTTGAGTCATGTCGGTATTGCTATGGGAGGATTGGGCAGTGATGCAGCCATTGAAACAGCCGATGTCGTGATACAGACAGATCAGCCGTCGAAAGTAGCCGAAGCTATCAAAGTAGGAAAGTTGACACGAAGAATCATTTGGCAGAATGTATCACTGGCATTTGGAGTGAAATTGCTTGTATTGATTTTGGGAGCCGGTGGAATCGCTACTCTTTGGGAAGCTGTCTTCGCAGACGTAGGCGTTGCGTTGCTTGCTATTATGAACGCCGTCAGAATACAGAAAATGATAAAATAGGAGAAAGATGGAAGAAGATATTTATTTGGATAAGCTGGTCAGAAGAGACATTAAGCCAACTGCAATAAGGCTCTTGGTGATAAAAGAGATGATGCAGGCAGAGCGTGCAGTGTCATTGCTTGACCTCGAAACATTGCTCGACACAGTTGATAAATCGACCATATCCCGTACCATCGCTCTCTTCTTGTCTCATCACCTCATACATAGCATAGACGATGGAAGCGGCTCGTTGAAGTATGCCGTTTGCGACAACTCTTGCAATTGTGTGGTACAGGATTTACATTCGCATTTTTATTGTGAGAAATGTCATCGTACATTCTGCCTGGAAGGTACCCATATCCCGGTGATTGATTTGCCTGAAGGATTTACTTTGCATAGCATTAATTATGTCCTTAAAGGGATTTGTCAGGAATGTTCTTCCGTGGGAATGACATTGGCAATGAAATAAAAAAGGCCGAAACCCGGAACGATAAAAAGATCGTCAGGTTTCGGCCTTCTGCTTTCGCTAATATTGTTTGATTAGTCAATATTGGGATTCAAAGCATGCCAGTCCTTGATGGCTGGGATGATTCCCATTTCAATCACTTCGTCACGAAGTTTACATAAGTGTTCGTAGCTCTTTTCTAATTCTTCCTGTTCGGCAGGAGTTCCGGCTATTTCTTTATAAGTAACGCCGTCTTTAGTAATTGAAGTTTCCATCGCCATCATGATATGGTCGAATTTGCCATTGGAAACATACGTTCCGGCAGGCCAGCGGAATGGCTGTCCGCCCATAGCAGCAGCAATCATTTCGATAGACAGATAAGCCGGGCTTTGGAAAGAAGAACGGCCGCGCAGGTCGATGATATGTTTTCCACCCTGGATGACACGTACTTTCAGTGCTTCCCATTCCGTCAACGGAAGGCGGGTAGTACCGATGAAATCGGTCAGGGGTTCTCCTTTTATTTTGGTGGTAGATGCAAATACAGCCATTTGTTCTCCATGACCGCCATACGTACGGCAATTCTGAATGTCGGAAGCGGGGATATGGAAGTATTTCACCAGTTCGTTTTGCAGGCGGGTGCTATCCAACGCAGCCAATGTAGAAACTTGTGAAGGTTTCAAACCTGAATACAACAAAGTAATCAAGCCGGTGATGTCTGCAGGATTAAAGATGACAACGATATGTTTTACGTTCGAGCAATATTGACGAACGTCTTTTCCGAATTGAGCGGCAATCTCTGCATTTCCTTTCAACAGATCTTCGCGGGTCATACCTGCCTTACGGGCTGCTCCACCGGAAGAAACAATATAAGAAGCTCCGGTCAGCGCTTCCTTGATATCGGAAGTATAGGTAAGGTTGACACCTTCAAAACCGCAATGATACAGTTCTTCAGCTACTCCTTCCAAAGCTGGTGCGAATGGATCATAGAGACAAATATTCGGAGTGAGTTTCATCATCATGGCTGTTTGTGCCATGTTGGAGCCGATCATTCCGGCAGCTCCCACAATCGTAAGTTTCTCGTTGGTTAGAAATTCCATAATTTTATATGTTTAAAAAGGTGAATAATTTACTCTTTCTTTTTGTCGCTACAAAGTTAACATATTAGAACGCAGATTGTTCATTGCAAATAGTTTTTCTCGATAACGAAAAGTTATAGCTGACTGATTGAGGGATCTATTCAAAATAGATTATCTTTGCTGCTTATATAATATAATAGATAAGAATATGAGCATCGAATTAGGAAAGTTCAACCAGCTTGAAGTCGTGAAGGAAGTCGATTTCGGCATATATCTCGATGGTGGGGAAGAAGGTGAGATTTTGTTGCCTACCCGCTATGTGCCCGAGGATTGTAAGATAGGAGATTTTTTGAATGTATTTCTTTACCTGGATATGGATGAGAGGCTGATTGCTACGACACTGACCCCGTTAGTGCAGGTCGGACAGTTTGCTTGTCTGGAAGTCTCCTGGGTAAATCAATACGGAGCTTTCCTGAACTGGGGATTGATGAAAGACCTGTTTGTGCCGTTCCGTGAGCAGAAGATGAAAATGCAGGTTGGACGGAAATACGTGGTTCATGCACATGTGGATGAAGAGAGTTACCGTATTGTGGCTTCAGCAAAAGTGGAACGTTATCTGTCGAAAGAAAAGCCGGAATATGCTCCGGGAGCAGAGGTGAATATTCTTATCTGGCAGAAGACGGATTTAGGCTTTAAGGCAATTATAGATGATATGTATAGCGGTTTGTTGTATGAAAATGAAATATTCTGTCCGTTGGAGACGGGGATGGAGATGAAAGCTTTTGTGAAACAAGTGCGTGAAGATGGTAAGGTAGATTTGATTCTTCAGAAACCCGGTTTTGAAAAGATTGACGATTTTTCGAAAACGTTGCTAGACTATATCCAAGAGCACGGGGGACGAATCAACTTGAATGATAAAAGTCCTGCGGAAGATATCTACGACACGTTTGGTGTCAGCAAGAAAACCTTTAAGAAAGGAGTGGGCGACTTGTATAAGAAACGTCTGATAACCTTGCACGAGGATGGCATTGTTTTGGCGGATTCCTAAACAGAATAGGGATTTCCCTACATACGAATAGAGAGAATCATTGGGGTGGGGAGTTTCCTCACCCTATTTTTGTGGTATCAGATTAAAGATATAAATAATAAAAACGAGATAAGTTATGCGTAAGATTATAATAAGTTTCTGCATCCTGTTCGCTGCCCTTTCCTTACAAGCGCAGTCTGTTAACGGAATCCGTATCGACGGCGGGAATACTCCGATACTTGTTTACTTGGGAGGAAACCAAATCAGTTTGCCTACTACTACCTGCTTTATAGCCAATTTGAATCCCGGACATTATACTGTTGAAGTATATGCCACCCGCTTTACCCGTCCGGGAGAGCGAGTATGGAAAGGAGAAAAATTGTATAAAGACTATGTTTATTTCGATGGTAGGGGAGTGAAAGAGATATGGGTAGACGGACGTGATAACATGCATCCGGAAAGACCCGACCGCCCCGGACAGGGGGGACATCGTCCGGGACAAGGAGAACACCGCCCGGGATATGGTTACAACAGGGTAATGAACGATCAGCTCTTTCAAACGTTTTATAATGAGATGAAGAAGGAGCCTTTTAAAGATGATCGTATAAAGTTGCTTAATGCTGCATTGGCCGGTTCTGATTTTACATCTGCCCAATGTCTCCAACTGACCAAACTTTATACATTCGACGATGACCGGATGGAAATTATGAAGATAATGTATCCCCGCATTGTAGATAAAGAAGCTTTCTTTACAGTGATTAATACCCTGACATTTACTTCCAGTAAGGACAAGATGAATGATTTTGTGATAGGGTATGGTCGGCGTTGATACTATTAACTGTACGGTTATAGAGATATGTTACGCATGTTTATTGAGGAATATTATCGGAATAATAAATGATAGGAGATTAAATGATGAAACGAATACTGTTTTTACTCTTTGCGGTCGGTCTGACTGCCAATATGACCGTAATGGCTGGAATGAGCACCAGCAAGGTACGTAAGGAGACACGTTTTCTTACCGATAAGATGGCGTATGAATTGAGTTTGAGTACACAGCAATATAATGATGCGTATGAGATTAATTACGACTTTATTTATTCTGTCCGTAATATAATGGATTACGTAGCACGTGGTTACGAATGGGCATTGGATGATTATTATGAAGCTTTGGATATCCGTAACGACGATCTTCGCTGGGTATTGAGTGATGCGCAGTATCGCCGGTTTCTCGGTGCCGAGTATTTCTATCGGCCGATTTATGTAACCGGAGGGAAATGGAGTTTCAGGGTGTACATCAATTACCCGAACCGTAGCTTGTTCTATTTTGGTGTGCCTTATCATTACCGTACTTATTGTGGAGCGCATTATCGTCCGCACTTTCACCATACAAGCTACTATCGGGGAAGATATACTAATTTCAACCATTACTCTGCACCGCACCGAGTGAGAGATCAGAGAGTATATCACTCTTATCGTCGTTCGGACTTCGGTTCTGTCCGGTTCCGTCCGAATACTTCCACTCGTCCGCATAATGCACCGACACGTCCGGGTAATTCTTCCCGTCCGGGTTCATCAACAACACGTCCCGGAACGTCTCGTCCAAGCACATCTACTCGTCCTGATACGTCTCGTCCCGGAACGACAACGCGACCTGGTACGTCTACTCGCCCTCGTCCGGAATCAGGAGATAGACCTTCAACTTCTGTCAGACCGTCTACACCGTCCGGAAATGGGAGGCCGAATAAAGAGGTTGTTCCTGATAGAAACGGGAATACAAACAGAGTAGAAGGAGATCGTAATTCCGGTCGCCGTCCGGAAACAAGTTCCGGTTCTTCAAGCTCTAATCGCAGACCGACAAGCGGAAGTTCGACAAGTAGCGGTTCCAACCGTGAAAGTGGAAAAACAAGTAGTAGTTCAAGGGAAAGTTCAAGTAGGCGAAACGATAGTAGTGGTTCCTATAATAGAAATAACAGTTCTGGTAGAAACAATAGTTCTTCCAGTCGTGGTAGCTCCGGTCGTGGCAGTTCTAGTTCCAATCGTGGCAGTTCTAGCTCCAGTCGTAGTAATTCCAGTCGCAGTAGTGAAAATACTACCAGCCGTCGCAGTAGTACTACCTCTAGCCGTAGTAGCGGTAGTTCGAGTTCTACTCGAAGCAGCGGTAGCTCTACCCGGAGCAATGTTTCCAGCGGACAAACAGAAAGACGCTCTTCTTCCGGAAGTACGAGAAGTAATAGCACTCAAAGCTCTTCCCGTTCTTCTGAAAGAAACAGCAGTTCAAGAAGATAACCTATTCCTTTATTATTTATATCAATCTCATTGCTCCTCAGCGGTAGGAGAACTAGACTCCGGTTTTTCACCGGCTAGACTATTCCGGGCGTCGCCCGTAACTTGGATCTCGGGGCGGATACTATCCGCCTCGATTTCACTTATTACTCCTTGCTGTGCAAGACGTTTTGCAATCAGTTTGTAGTAACCTTCCATATTCTCCTTTAATTGTCCGCCTTCTGCAAAAGAACTGCGGAAATGCTTGGGTTTCGGGATAATGGAAGCCAGGAAAATACTTTCTTCCGTGGTCAGTTGCGAAGGGCGTTTCTTGAAATAATAAGCAGACGCTTCCTGAATACCATAAACGAGCGGTCCCCATTCTACAATATTCAGATATACTTCGTACATACGTTCTTTGGTAGTTAGTCTTTCATTCTCTATCAGCCACACAATCAATGCTTCTTCCAGTTTACGCGCAAAGTTCTTGTTACGGTTCAGGAATACATTCTTTACCAGTTGCATGGTGATCGTACTTCCTCCGCGTGCAAAGCGTTTCACTTGCAGGTCGTAAATCAGTGCTTCCCGTAAGGCATCGGGCAGAAAACCGCGATGATAAAAGAATGCTCCATCTTCGCTTTGCATGACAGACATTCTTAGAATGGGGGAAATGCTGTCCAAGGGTGTAAAGTGTTTGCATGAAGGACCGATAGGGAAGGTTCGTACCGGCACTCCATTCTCATAAGCTGTGTAAATGAACTCGTCGGACATTTTGGAGAGTGAAGTAGCTCCGTAACTTATGATATGGAAATCTTTTTCTTTCAATTCAGATTCCAGTTTGAGACTATCCAGTTGCGCAAAATCAATGTCTAACAGAAAATGATAAGCCAGCTCGCCACTTGTCTTTATACCTTCCAGATTACTGAATAATCCTTTCGGCAGAGAACTGAACAGATCGTCTGCCGGAAACCAGGATTTGTTGACTGCTGCAGTGAAATGCCAGTTTCCCTTCTCCTTCTCGACCCGTAAATAAGGATGAAACTGGAGTTTGTTGAAGTCAACAATGGTGGTACTGTCCAATTCAAATGAGTGTCCGTTTATGTTCATCTCGTAACAGAGTTGTCCGCGATCGAGATGAATGATTTCAGGAGAGAGGGCTTTATGAAATACGTCCAGCCCGTTCACTCTTGCTTTTCCTTTGAGATAGACTTGTTTGGAAGACCCTATTTCTTTCGTCAGGCTATACGATAAAGTGTCAAAGGTTATCTTAGCACCATATCTACGTGTTATATAAGGTATGGAAACTTTTAGAGAATCAGATGAATAAAGCGTTGCTTTTAATGAGTTGTAATGTTGGTGCAGTTCACCATTGGCTATCCAATGCTGTGCTAAACTGTCTTCTTGTATGGTGATGACGGATTGAAAATGATTTTCTTTAATGATAAAAGAAGGAAGAGTGAGAGATACAAAATTATTGTTTTTTCTTTCCGTGATACAGATATTGTTTAGTTGTCCGTTTTCGGGCATAAAACCATAACATAAATTTAATATTTTGTTGATTCGTTCTGCGTAATTTGTTTGGGGGGCCGTTTGTGGCGACTTTCGAGTGAGATATTCTGGTTTCTTTCTAAAAAGAAAATCGTAGTTGGCGACGGAATCCCGCTTTGTGAATGCAAGTGTAATTCCGTCTGCGGCTACATAACGTATTTTTATTTTTCTGCTTAGTAATTTCCAGAAGTTCAGTTTGACACGAGTGGATGTGAGTGTCAGTAATGTGTCTCGTTGTTCGGGTACAACAGAGAGACCTTCGAGGATGATTTCATTCAATCCATTCATTTCCAGATTATCGTAATGAATACGTAGCCCGTGAGTTTGCTCAATATGGGAGGTACGTTTGTCGACTATGCTTCTTAAGAGAGCGTTGCGACTTAAATAAAGACTGATGAGACAGATGAGTAGACCCCCACTGGCTGACAGCAGAAGAATATGTTTCTTACTGTTCTTTTTCATCGTTTGATTTTGATAATTTATCGGATGCAAAGGTAGGCAATATTCTGTTTCGTAGTATATAAACTGTTTTTTTAATTGGTTGTTCGATTCTAAGCGTACAACTGTTCATTTTCGTACACCACTCTGTTTTGCAATCTTTCTGATTATTAGCTTGTTATATTTTTGGCACGCTCGTTGCATATCTATAGTCGCAAGCGGACAACGAAGAAAAATGAAAAAAGTTCAGAATGTTGCAACCGTTTGAGACACTTGATCCGTCTAATAAACAGAAGAACCAAAAAAACAGAATGTTGAACAAATAAAAAATATACAATTATGAAAACTACAGTATTATTCAGAATGATCGTTTTAGTTGCTATGGTATTTGCAGGTATCTCTAATGCAACAGTGAAGGCACAAAACAATAACTTCATTACTAATGAAGAAACAGTAGGTGATCTTGTAGTATCGAAGGTGATTTACAGATTAGATGGCTCTCTTTATCGCCACATGAAATATGATTTTACCTATGACGATCAAAAGAGAATGGCTACCAAAGAGGCTTTCAAATGGGATGCTTCCACTGACAAATGGCTGCCGTACTTCAAGATTGATTATACTTATTCTTCTAATGAAATCACTTTGGTATACGCACGTTGGAATGACTCACACAGAGCTTACGATGCATCTGTTGAAAAGAGCGTGTATGAATTGAACGACGCTAATATGCCGGTAGCTTATATGAACTATAAATGGAATGATAAATGGATTGAAGAATCCAGTGTGAACTGGGCTATGAACGTGGCTACTCCGGCAACGAATGAAGCAACTCTGCTGACTGCCAGCAGATAAAAATAAATTAGGAGTTGTGAAACTCCTTCTCTCTCTCTTAATTTAACTGCATTAAAAACGGTGGATTGCCCTATGAGGAAATCCACCGTTCTGTTTATCTGATAAACAGCTTATATTGATTTGTATTACTTTCCGGTGCGGTGCCTATTTAACGAGTGGCAAATATTCTCCATAACCTTCCTCTTTCATTTTCTCTTTCGGGATAAAACGAAGGGAGGCGCTATTGATGCAATAACGTAATCCGCCTTTCTCTTTCGGACCATCTGTGAATACATGTCCCAGATGCGCATCCCCAGTTTTACTGCGCACTTCCGTACGTATCATGCCATGCGAAGTATCTTTCTTCTCTGCGATGATATCTTTTTGAATCGGCTGGGAAAAGCTAGGCCACCCGCAACCCGAATCGAACTTGTCGGTAGAAACAAACAAAGGCTCTCCGGTGGTAATATCAACATAAATGCCTGGGCGGTGCTCATTCCAGTATTCATTGTGGAAGGCCGGTTCGGTGGCATTCTTCTGGGTTACTGCATATTGTTCCGCCGACAGTTCCTTGCGGAGGGTTGAGTCATCCGGTTTTTGATACACTTTAGTTTTCGGTGCATTGGCTTTGCGTGCCATTTCAAATAAAGCAGGATTGATGTGGCAGTATCCTCCAGAATTTTTATCCAGATAGTCCTGATGGTAAGTCTCTGCGGGATAGAAATTAGTCAATGGCTTTACTTCTATAGCGATAGGAGTCTTATATTGTGCAGACAATAGTTTAATAGCCTGGTTAATGACAGGAAGATCTTCTTTATTTATATAATAAATTCCGGTTCTATACTGTGTTCCCCGGTCATTACCCTGACGGTTGAGGCTGGTAGGGTCAATTGTCTTGAAATACAGATCAAGCAGCAAATTTAAATCTACCGTTTTAGGATCATAAACCACCTTTACTGTTTCCGCAGCATTGGTTTTTCCTGAACAGACCTGTTCATAACTCGGGTTGGCAACATTACTGTTGGCATATCCTACTTGAGTACTTTCTACTCCTCGAATTTGTTTCAGGAAATGTTCTGTTCCCCAGAAGCATCCTCCTGCAAAATAAATTTCTGCTTGATTTTTCATTGGTTTAGCAACTCCTAAAAATGTATTACTAATCACTACGATCACTATGATGATAAAATACTTCATATCCGTTAGTTCTTTCTATAATAACGAATGAACCAACGGATATGTTTTAAGGAACTACTATACTAAACTCAAATATATTTCTTTTTATTCAATGATCTGTCCTTTGTAGAAATCCAGAATTTTAGTCCTGAACAGATAGTCGTATTTAGCTTGCAACTTATCCGAGAGAGCTTTCGTCAGATTAAGTTTGGCTTCATTATATTCTACAAAGGTAGCTTTGCCGTTATTAAATTTCTCACTCATCAAGCGGAAAGACTCCTCGTTAGCTTTCACTGCCACTTCACTGGAGTTGTACTTGCTTTCAGCAGCTAGAGCATTATACCAAGCCTGCTGAATCTCTTTGTAGAGTACTTTCTTTGCGTTATCCAATCTCAAAGATAAGTCTATTTGTTGTAAACGAGCGGTGCGTACTCGGTTTCGTGTAGAAAAACGATTAAAGATCGGAACGCTCAAATTGAATCCTACATACTTATTCAAGTTGTTCTTTATCTGACTGCCGAAGCTGTTTTCTGATCTTCCGCTCACCGTATAATAATTGCTACCCAAACCGGCACTGAAAGAGATTTGTGGATAGAATGCACTTTGAGCAATACGAATGCTATTAAGACTACCTTGTAAACGGTATTCTGCAGCCTTAATACTTGGTTTGTAAGCAAGAGCCTGTGTATATATATCATCCGGTGGAGTGAGAGATTCGAACTCTAGTTCTTCCTTAGGACTTTCGAGCACGAATCCTTCAGGCGTAGGTAATTCCAAAAGTTGGGTGAGGTCTAATAATGATAACTTGTACGTATTGTCTGATTGTACAGCAGTCATTTCGTCCTGTGCGACACGGGCTTGTGCTTCGGCCACTTCAGAAGGAGATGCTTTACCTACTCCGTGGAGCCCTTGGATGCGCTTTAGCTGGTCTTTGCTTAAATCTACCTGATTATGAGCAACCTTACTTAATTCTTGGTTGAATAAAACCTGCAAATAAGCGGAAGTGACATTGATTGCAATGTCTTCTTTGGCTTTATTCAAATCTTCTATAGCGGCTTTTAAATCCAACTTGGCAAGTGAATATTGGTTGGATAACTGCAAACCGGTAAATATAGGTACATTGGTTCCCAAGCTGAAACTGGTATTGGCACTGTTAATGTCACTATACGAGTTGTCTATCGGAGAAGCAGTACGTCCCCAACTCCAGTTTTGGCTGGCGCTACCGCTCAAATTCGGAAGACGTGTCCATTTGCTAGTGTTTACACTCACTTTATTAGCTTCAACACTGTTGGCCGATTGACGAATCTCTATATTATGCTCGATAGCATAGTCGATACATTGTCGCAATGTCCATGCTTGCGGAGAGTTGTTCTGCGCTTGGATAGAAGTGATTCCGATTCCGGCAAGCAGAAGGGCTGATATGGTTTTACGAATTATTTTCATTGAATTCAATTATTTGTCTTTTTTCTCTGCACCCCGTATTTTATCCTGTGCAGTTATTCCTTTCTTGATTTCTATCTTGATTCCATCACTCATTCCGGCAGTCACCTGCGTACGCTGGAACTTTTGTTCAGGCACTGAATCTGTCATGATGTACACAAATGTAGAGTCGCCATTAAACTCAATAGTGCTTTCGGGCACTGCCAATACTTGATTGGCCCTTTGCAACACGATTTCCGCATTAGCCGAATATCCGGAACGAATCTGAACGGAATCCGGAATGGTAATTGCAGCCTTAATTTCAAATTGGTTGGCACCATTGGTTTCTACCCCTTTCGGAGAGATATATTCCAGAATGGCGTTGAAAGTCAGATTCTGCAAAGCCCCGATTGTCAGTTTGATCGGCATCTGTTCATGGATACGTCCCACTTCCGTTTCATCAATATTACCACGGAAAATCATGTCGTTCATATTGGCTACCGTAGCAATCGTGGTTCCATCATTGAACGTGTTACTCATAATCACAGAGTTACCGGCTTTTACAGGTACATCCAAAATCAATCCGTCAATGGTAGAACGAATCATCGTACTACTGAACGATGCACTGTTTTTAGTAATCCCTTCTTTTACGATTTCCAGATTATCTTTAGCCGTCTGTCTCTCTTCACGAGTTTGCTTCAAGGCTACTTCACTTTTCTCATATTCTTCCCGGCTAATCAGCTGATCTTCGTACAACTTCTTTACACGGGCAAAATCCGTTTCTGCCTGTGTTGCATTAATCTCTGCCAGGCGCACACGACTTTCCGCAGAATTCAGTTGACCGAGTTCAGGGATTACTTTTACTTTGGCGATAACTTCCCCTTTCTTCACAGCTTGTCCGGCTTCTTTGTACACTTCGTCGATAATACCCGAAATCTGCGGTTTGATTAAAATTTCGTCTCTCGGTTCCACCTTTCCGGTAGCTACTGTAGTCTTTTGGAGATCAGTGACTTCCGGTTTTACAATTTCGTAAGTGATTACTTTGGGTTTAGACTTCTGATAAAGGAATACGAATGTTCCGACAAGAATGATAGCAATGACTACCAATAATGTGATTTTCAGATACTTTTTCATGACTTTATTTATATTTCTATTGTTTACGATTAATAATTGAAATCCCTCGCACCTCTTTATTCGTCGCGAATAGCTTCAATTGGTTTGATAGCCATAGCCCGGTAAGCAGGTGCGAGACCTGCCAACATTCCCAGTGCGATCAGAAGAGCACAAGTGCCGATTGCCAGTCCGAAGGTAACCTGAAAACGGACGTCTCCTCCATCGGCGTTTGCTCCCATCTCTACCAGTTGCAACACCATGACGGCAAAAGAGATTCCACACATTCCTGCAATGGTAGTAAGCACCATACTTTCCGATAGAATCTGTTGCAGAATATCTTTGGGGCGTGCGCCGATTGCCCGGCGGATACCAATTTCGGTGGTACGTTCTTTCACGGTTACCATCATAATATTAGATACGCCGATGGCACCTGCCAACAGAGTCCCCAATCCTACCATCCAAACCAGTATGTTGATGCCGGTAAACAGATTGTCTACCATCGAGAACATTGCTTCCGCATTCAGGTACATAAGTGCCTGTTTGTCGTTAGGCGCGATATAATGCGCAGCTTTAATAATCTGTTCCATTTCCGGTTGTACGTCGGACACTTTGATTCCATGTTTCACGGTGAAGCAGATGACGTCGATCCGTCCCCCTAAGTTATACGTTTGCTGCATCGTGGTGAAAGGCAGGGTGACAGCTTCCGAAGCCCGTCCCTGTATGTTCATATCCCCTTCGGAGGAAGACATGCCGATCACCTGATAATAAATTCCGTCCACACGTATGTAGTTTCCACAAGGGTCTTCTCCCGGTTTGAACAGGCTTTCATAGATACGTTTTCCGATAACGCACACTTTACGTGCTTCCTGTATATCCACTTCGTTGATAAACCTGCCGTAGGCCATTTCTTGTGATTCGATGTGGAGATAGTCCGGATATAATCCTTTCACGCTGCAATCGTATTTCTTATCTTCGTATACAGCTTTGGAACCCCAACGGGCAATGGAAGGAGTAATGACCTCCACATCTTTGACTTTCGAACGAAGACGCTCGATGTCGATAGCTTCCAGATTCCACCACCTGCCTTTGCGGAAACCTTTGTAAGCTTCGCCCGTTTTCTGTGCGGCAAGGAAGCCGGAGTTGGTTGCGAATCCTTCAAAGTTCTTTTTCATCATGCCTTCCAGTCCTTGTCCGCCGCCGATCAGGGCGACGAGCATAAAGATTCCCCAGAAAACACCGAATGCAGTCAGCAGGCTTCTCGTTTTATTTCTTGTAATGGTAATGAGGATTTCCTCACAGGTATCCATGTCTATTCTCATAGTCTTAATCTGCTCTAAGTGCTTCGATTGGTCGGATGCTGACTGCTTTTCGGGCAGGGAATAATCCGGCTAACGTACCAGCTATTATTAATGTGAGTGTAGCCTGTATGGCGATTCTTATATCTACTGTCGGATTCAGGAAAACAGTTTCCGTCCACATTCCGGTATCCATTGTCTGATTGCCAAAGGCGTTATTCATCCATTCGGTCACTCCGATGCCCGCCACCATTCCTATATATCCGAATATCGTGGTAATGGTGACACTCTCTACGATAATCAGCCAGAGAATAGAAAGCGGCTTGGCACCCAGAGCTTTGCGGATACCGAATTCACGGGTACGTTCTTTTACGGTAATCAGCATGATGTTGGACACTCCTACAATCCCGCTTAACAGTGTGAAGATACCGATCACCCAGATGGCGATGCGTAGCATGTTCGAGCCTTGCTGCTGTTGCAAGTAGTTGGTAAACCGGTTCCAAATCCAGATAGCACTATGGTCTGTCGGGTCAAAGCGATGATTAGCCCCCAGCACCTTGCGGTAATGAGCTTCAAATGCTTCATTCGCTTCTATCGTTTCCAGGTTTTTGGTAGTCATGACAAGGTTATTCAACTTGTCTCCTTTGTTGTAAATCGTTTGCAGGGTGGTGAAGGGGATGTAAGCATCGCTGTCTCCGCTGTCTCCTTTATCATTATACAGCCCTACTACCTGATAAACCACATTACCGGCATTGACAAACTGCCCGATAGGCTCGGTATGCGTTTTATCGAAAAGAATCTCTGCTGTCTTTTTATGGAGCACAATTACTTTCCGGCGCTCTTTAATATCAATTTCATTGATGAAACGTCCTTTGAAGAGTTTCACCACTTCTACTTCCGTATGGTTGGGATATACGCCGGAAAGATTCAAACTGACGTATTCTTGTCCGAAACTTAAGTTAATACCTCCTTGCCACACAGTTGCCCCCGCTTTAATGACATGGTCCGGAAAATAATGGTCGGTAGCGTCCACGTCTTTATTATCCAATTGCACTCGTCTTCCTTCTTTCAGTCCATCGTATGATTTGCTGGTCCATCCCGGAAAAATCTTGATGGAGTTCATGGCACGTTCGGAAGCCGATTGCTCGAATGCATGGATCAATCCGTTGCCTGCGCCTAACAGGACGATCAGCATAAAGATACCCCATGCCACAGCAAATCCTGTGAGAAAAGTCCTTAGCTTGTTACGCTTGATGGTACTGTATATTTCTTGCCAAATATCAATCATTTTTTTAAGTATTAGGTGATAAGTAAGTATTAAGTATTAGGTATTAAGTATTAGGCTGCGCTGCGACCGCATGGAATTAATACTTATTACTTAATACTTATTTCATGAAACCGTCTTTGCCGAACGGAGAGGCATCGTGGTCGATATTATCTTCAATGCGTTCGATGACTCCGTCTTTGATGTGTATAATCTTGTCTGTTTGGTTGGCAACTCCGCTTTCGTGGGTGACAACTACAATCGTCATTCCCAGTTTATGAAGATCTTTCAGAATTTGCATCACTTCCACGGAAGTTTTACTGTCCAAAGCTCCCGTAGGCTCATCTGCCAGAATGATTTGCGGTTGGGTGATTAAAGCCCGTGCGATTGCCACACGTTGTTTCTGACCGCCACTCATTTCGTTGGGCATGTGATGTGCCCAGTCTTTTAAACCCAGACGGTCGAGATATTCCAAGGCAAGTGCATTTCGCTTCTTGCGGCTTATCCCTTGATAAAATAAAGGAAGTGCTACATTCTCTACGGCATCTTTAAAGGAAATCAGATTGAATGACTGGAAGATAAATCCGATCATGCGGTTCCGGTATTCGGCAGCTTTGGTTTCGCTTAAGTTCTTGATGAGTACGTTATTCAGATAATACTCTCCGGTGTCGTAGTTGTCGAGAATTCCCAATATATTGAGTAAAGTTGATTTCCCAGACCCGGATGCTCCCATGATGGAAACAAATTCTCCCTGTTCGATATTGAGATTGATACCTTTAAGTACATGGAGAGGCGCTCCGTTGTTGTAGGTCTTGTTGACGTTTGTTAGTTGTATCACAATTTTCTTTATTTAGATTCTGTTTTCTAATAATTTTCTACTATTAGACGGCTGCAAGATACGAAAAGTTGCAAAGAGGTTGAACTTTTTTTGAAAAACATTTTGTAGACTCAATCTTCTTTACGTAATTTGTGTGCAGTAAACTTAATGATTAACTAACCCTTTTAAATAAAAGTATCATGAATTCAAACATGGAAAAGCCCTACGTAGTAGGTATTGACATAGGCGGAACGAATACCGTCTTTGGAATTGTAGACGCACGCGGAACTATTATTGCCAGCAGTTCAATCAAAACATCTGGTTATCCTACAGTAGAAGAATACGCTGATGAAGTGTGTAAAAGCCTGCTTCCATTGATTATTGCTAATGGTGGCGTTGATAAAATCAGAGGCATCGGTATCGGTGCTCCGAATGGTAACTATTACACGGGAACGATTGAATTTGCTCCGAACTTGCCTTGGAAAGGAATTCTTCCGTTGGCTGCCATGTTTGAAGAAAGACTGGGTATCCCCACTGCTTTGACAAACGATGCAAATGCTGCTGCTATCGGTGAAATGACTTATGGCGCTGCCCGTGGTATGAAAGACTTTATCATGATTACATTGGGTACCGGTGTGGGTAGTGGTATTGTTATCAACGGCCAGATGGTATATGGACATGACGGTTTTGCAGGCGAATTAGGACACGTGATCGCTCGTCGCGATGGTCGTCTTTGCGGTTGTGGACGTAAGGGATGTCTGGAAACTTACTGTTCGGCTACCGGTGTAGCTCGCACAGCTCGCGAATTCCTTGCCGCTCGTACGGATGCCAGCTTGCTTCGTAACATTCCTGCAGAAAACATTACTTCAAAAGATGTATATGATGCAGCTGTACAAGGAGATAAACTGGCACAGGAAATCTTTAGCTTTACAGGTAACATTCTGGGTGAAGCTTTGGCGGATGCTATTGCATTCTCCAGTCCTGAAGCCATTGTATTGTTCGGTGGCTTGGCTAAGTCCGGTGACTATATCATGAAACCGATTCAGAAGGCCATTGATGATAATATCCTGAATATCTATAAAGGTAAGACGAAATTGCTCGTTTCCGAATTGAAGGATTCTGATGCTGCTGTACTGGGTGCCAGTGCATTGGCTTGGGAACTGAAAGATTTGAAAGAATAATATATCATTATTATAATAAAGGTAATGAAGCCTCGGGAGTTTATGACTTTCGGGGCTTTGTTTTTAGATGCTATCTTGTGGTTGTGTTTATTCGGTTGAGATACAAAAAACGAAGTTAATAATAAATAACCCTATATTTTTGGTACTTTTGTGGCATATACTAAGAATAGAAGAAATACGACATGAAAAAAAGATCCTCATTCACCGTCCTCATTATATCCCTGATGTTATTATTTATCTGTAATTCTGCAAAAGCCAATATGGCATCACCTTTCATTGAAGGAACCAAAGCAGCCAGTGCCATTTCGAGCAGGCATGTGGATATTCTGCATGAAAGTATCTTTATTCAGATAGACGAGAATTTCCATACTGCAAAATATAAGGTAGAATACACGATCAAAAGTGACGTAGTCGGTAAGCAAATTCCTCTCCTTTTTTGTGCCGTTGACTATAAAGACGACTTTTGCGTATGGCTTGATGATCGTCCGGTAAAAGTGTTCGATATTCCGTTCAAAAAAGAAGAGGGGGAAGAATCTTCTGATTCTATATTCAGTGATTTCACTAACAGTTGTGATCGTTGTGACGACAACAACAGAAAAATAGAATGTCGATGGGACGATAATACGAGCGAAACATATTATTCTTTTGAAATGAAGTACTTCCAGCCCGAACTCTCGCAAGGTACTCATCGTATCCGGGTGGAATACACTGCATATCCCTGGCGAAACTGTCTTGATTGGATAACTAAATACAACTTTCGTTACTCTCTGTCGCCAGCCAAAAAATGGAAATCTTTTGGCACACTGGACATTACTGTTGAACAAGCAGGAAAGATAAAAGACTATTCAAGTAACCTTGGAAAGCCCCAAGAGGGTGGAATCAAACAAATCAACACATGGCATTTTGATTCGTTGCCCGAAGACGAATTCATGGAACTGACTTATAAGCCCGAACCGAATTCTTATGCTAAAATATTGTTAACCTTTGGTCCGGAAGGATTGGCAGCAGTGTACGGAATATTCTTATTTCTGCTACACTTGAAATTTATAACCTGTTATCGAAAGAGTAATCGTCAAAAGCGATTCTCATGGGTAGTCATTCTGGGAAGTATTTTGGTTCCATTCTTTATTTTGCTCTTTTTCATTTACTCCTACTCAATAATAGATTTTGTTATTGGCAAAGACGCTTCGCAAAGACATGGATATATTGCACTGATAATAATATTTTATCCCATTATATTACCCTTCTACTGGGTACTCATGTGGCTGATAGACAAACGTATAAAATATAAAATGTTGCATCAACAAGAAAAATAACACAATATTAAAAATCTTATTTGTTATTTTTATATGTCAGGAGAAACATTGCAGTGCAGAAACGAGTTAAACGGTGCGCTAATGAATGGGTCAAGGGTGAGGGGTGGTGAGGGTAGATTTATAACTTTCGTATTTTTTTTATAGATAAAAAAGGAGATAGTATAGAAAATAATAAAATAAAAGGTTATAAATCTACCCTCACCACCCCTCACCCTTGACCCATTCATTATAATAAAAAGATAACGGGGAATCTTAAAAACTTAATCGTCTTTTTCAGATTTACCACAACGTTTCCAGAATACTCCATTATTTTATTCAAAACCGTGCGGAATTGAATAATCATACGGTCAGTAAATTGAAGAAATAGGATTGCTTAGAGGATGGTAGCAATAAAAAAGGGAACCTCATAATGAATGAAGTTCCCTTTTTTATTTCGAATCGAAAAGTTTGGCTTAGCCGTTAACTCTTTTTTCTTTGATTCTAGCTTTCTTACCAGTAAGAGCACGCAGGTAGTACAATTTAGCGCGACGAACTTTACCTACCTTGTTCACTTCGATGCTATCGATAGCCGGTGATTCGATTGGGAAAATTCTTTCTACGCCTATAGTTCCTGACATTTTACGTACAGTAAAACGTTTCTTGTCTCCGTGACCGGCGATTTTGATAACAACACCACGGTACAACTGTACACGTTCTTTGTTACCCTCGATAATACGATATGCCACTGTTACAGTGTCTCCTGCTTTGAAGCTCGGGTGCTGTTTTCCGGTAGCAAATGCTTCTTCTGCAATTTTAATTAAATCCATTGTTGTTATTATTAAATTGTTTCATCGTTACAACGCAACATACCAAGTATCTCTTCTCTTGACAGCGATTGCGCGAAAGCGGTGCAAAGTAACGAATTATTTGCCAGATAGCCAAATGTTTTTGTATATTTGTAGCATATCTAAAAATAGCGAACATGAAACAGACTTATGTAAAGTATCTGATGGTGGCAGTGTTGACAGGAGGTTTCCTGTTTACTTCCTGCCGGACCGCACGCGAGACTACGGCACAGTACGAAGTAACCAAAGTAGAGGGTAGCATGATAACGATTGATTCTGTTTGGGACACCACTCCCAACGTGAAAGCTACCGAAATCTTAAAGCCTTATAAGGAAAAGGTGGATGCGATGATGTATGAAGTTATCGGTACCAGTGCGATGAAGATGGACAAAGGAGCTCCTGAAAGCTTGCTATCCGACCTTGTCGCGGGTGTTCTACAGCAAGCGGCAACCCAGGTATTGGGGAAACCGGCCGATATGGGATTGGTAAATATGGGCGGCTTGCGTAATATCTTGCCCGAAGGAGATATCACGGTAGGAGATGTTTTTGAAATTCTTCCTTTCGAGAATTCCCTTTGTGTATTGACTATGAAAGGGACAGACTTGAGACGCCTTTGTGAAGCAATAGCGTCTCTGCATGGAGAAGGAGTGAGCGGTATCCGCCTTGAAATCACAAAAGACGGAAAGCTGCTGAACGCATTTATAGCTGGAAAACCGTTAAAAGATGACCAGCTTTACACAGTGGCTACTATCGACTATCTGGCAGATGGAAACGGACGAATGGATGCGTTCCTGCAGGCAGAAAAGAGAGTATGCCCCGAAGATGCTACCTTACGCGGACTGTTTCTTGATTATGTACGCAAACAAACAGCCGAAGGCAAAGCGATTACCTCCAAACTGGACGGACGTATTACGATAAAATAAAAAAGGAGAATCTAAAAATATTGAATATGAAAAGATTTCAGATATTATTCCTGCTATGTCTTGCATTGAGTTTCACTTTTTCAATCTTTGCGCAGGATACCAAAGAAGTGATCATTTTACAAACAAGCGATGTGCATAGCCGTATCGAACCTATCAATCAGAAGGGCGACCGATATTATAACAAAGGTGGTTTTGTCCGCCGGGCTGCTTTTCTCGAACAGTTCCGCAAAGATCATAAGAATGTATTGCTTTTCGATTGCGGAGATATTTCCCAGGGGACACCTTATTATAATATGTTCCGTGGAGAAGTAGAAATCAAACTGATGAATGAAATGGGCTATGATGCAATGACAATCGGTAACCATGAGTTTGATTTCGATGTGGATAATATGGCCCGTATTTTTAAGATGGCTGATTTTCCGGTCGTTTGTGCCAACTATAATCTGGATGCTACGGTGTTAAAAGATATAGTCAAGCCCTACGTCGTTCTGGAGAAATATGGTTTGAGAATTGGCGTGTTCGGCCTCGGAACCCAGCCAGAAGGAATGATTCAGGCCAATAAATGCGAAGGAGTCGTTTATGAAGATCCTATCCGTGTATCCAACGAGATAGCTACCTTGTTGAAAGAGGAAGAAGGTTGTGAGCTGGTCGTATGCCTGTCTCATCTGGGCATCCAGATGGATGAACATCTGGTTGCCGGAACACACAATATCGACGTGATTCTGGGTGGACACTCCCATACATTTATGGAAGGCCCCAAAACATACTTGAATATGGACGGAAAAGAGGTGCCTGTCATGCACACAGGAAAAAATGGTGTTCGTGTAGGCCGTCTTGATTTGACATTGAAACATAAATGAAGATAATTCCCTTAATAGTAACGCTTTTATTCCTTATCGCGGTCGGCACAGTTTCGAGTCCGGCGCAAAATGCTACCACCGTTGAACCTCTGCTCGTGTACAAAGCCCTTCAGGACAAGGACTGCCGGCACTGGGTTGATTCGGTGATGGATAAACTTTCCTTTAAAGAAAAGGTAGGTCAGTTATTCATTTATACCATTGCTCCGGTAGACACCAAACGAAACCTGGAACTGCTGCGCGAAGTCATCGACACTTATAAGGTAGGCGGCCTTCTCTTTTCCGGCGGGAAGATGCAAAACCAGGTCGAACTGACGAACCGGGCGCAGCGACAAGCCAAAGTTCCTTTGATGATTACCTTTGATGGAGAATGGGGGTTGTCTATGCGCTTGCGCGGTACGCCTGTTTTCCCGCGAAATATGGTGCTGGGATGTATCCGCGACAACCGGCTGCTTTATGAGTACGGACGTGAAGTTGCCCGTCAATGCCGGCAGATTGGAGTACAGGTAAACTTCGCTCCCGTGGCGGACGTGAATATAAACCCTAAAAATCCTGTCATCAATACCCGTTCTTTTGGCGAAGATCCGATCCAAGTGGCCGATAAGGTAATCGCTTATGCTTCCGGTTTGGAAGGTGGAGGGGTGTTATCTGTGTGCAAACACTTTCCCGGACACGGGGATACCGATGTCGATTCGCATAAAGCGCTTCCGGTACTTCCTTTCACTCGCGAGCGTCTGGATAGTGTGGAACTTTATCCGTTTAAAGAGGCCATCCGTGCCGGACTGGGCGGTATGATGGTGGGGCATCTGCAAGTTCCGGTGATTGAACCTATTGGCGGACTTCCGTCTTCCTTGTCCCGCAATGTCGTGTATGATTTGCTGACCGATGAACTGGCGTTCAAAGGGCTGATATTTACCGACGCGCTTGCCATGAAAGGTGTGGCAGGAAATGGAAATGTCAGTTTGCAGGCTTTGAAAGCAGGTAATGACATGGTACTGTCTCCCCGTAACCTGAAGGACGAGATACCGGCCGTACTGGCAGCTGTTGAAAAAGGGGAACTAAGCCGTGAAGAGATTGAAAGCAAATGCCGCAAAGTCTTGACTTATAAATATGTGTTGGGACTTAAGAAGAAATCGTATGTACAATTATCCGGTCTGGAACAACGCATTAATAGTCCGCAGACACGTGACCTGGTTCGTCGGTTGAATTTAGCGGCAATAACTGTTTTGAGCAATAAGAATCATATCCTTCCTCTACATACAGACAAGGAACAGAAGATTGCACTGCTCGAAGTGGGAAATCCTGGAAAAACTGATGTATTGGCCAAACAACTTTCCCGTTATACCTCTTTGGCCCGCTTTTGCCTTCGCGCTAATCAGACAGAAGAGGAAAACCAACGGTTGCGTGATTCTTTGTCTACCTATAAACGAATCATTGTAGCCATTAGCGAACAGCGGCTGGCTTCTTATCAGCCTTTCTTTGCGAAGTTTGCTCCTCAAAGTCCGGCTATTTATCTGTTCTTCACTCCTGGGAAGATGATGTTACAAATTCAGCGGGCCGTGGCTCATGCTTCGGCAGTCGTGTTGGGACATAGTTATAATGTAGACGTGCAGCGTCAGGTCGCAGATGTGTTATTTGCCAAGGCATCCGCAGACGGACAGTTGTCGGCAAGCTTGGGAGAACTGTTTCCAACGGGAGCAGGAGTGACCATTACCCCCAAGACGCCGTTGCATTTCGTGCCGGAAGAATACGGACTTTCTTCTACTCATCTGAAACGCATTGATTCCATCGCATTAGACGGTATTCGTCAGGGAGCTTATCCCGGTTGCCAGGTGGTAGTGTTGAAAAACGGGCATATCATGTTCGACAAATCTTTCGGCACTTATGCGGGTAAAGGAAGTTCGCGTGTCGAGTCTACCAGTATCTACGATTTGGCTTCCTTATCAAAGACGACGGGCACTTTGCTTGCCATCATGAAACTCTACGATAAGGGACGTTTCAATCTGACAGATAAGATTTCGGATCATTTACCGTTTTTGCAACGTACTGATAAGAAAGATATAACGATTCAGGAAATCCTGTATCATCAGTCCGGTTTACCTTCCTGGATTCCTTTCTACCAAGAAGCCATTGATAAAGATAGTTATGACGGAAGATTGTTCAGCGCACGCAAAGATGCGCATCATCCGTTACAGTTGGGAACGACTTCATGGGCGAATCCGAAGTTCAAATTCAAAAGTGAATACGTCTCTCCCGTCAAGACAGGTGATTACACTGTTCAAATCTGCGATAGTTTGTGGCTAAACCGTTCCTTCCGGAAGGTGATGGAAGAGAAAATAATGGAAGCTCCGTTAAAGCAGAAACGCTATGTATATAGTGATGTCGGATTTATTCTGTTGGGTATGTTGGTAGAACAACTGGCCGGTATGCCTATGGAAGCCTATCTGCAACATGAGTTTTACGAACCGATGGGGTTGGAGCATACAGGCTACTTGCCTTTACGCCGTTTTGCCAAATCGGAAATTGTCCCTTCCAACAAAGACCGTTTCTTGCGTAAAGAGACTTTGCAGGGATTTGTGCATGATGAGGCTTCCGCTTTCTTTGGTGGATTGGCCGGAAATGCCGGACTTTTCTCTACTGCCCGTGATGTAGCCCGCGTTTATCAGATGTTGTTGAATGGAGGAGAAATAGACGGTCAACGCTATCTAAGCAAAGAAACCTGCCAGTTGTTTACTACGGAAACTTCAAAGATCAGCCGGCGTGGCTTGGGGTTTGACAAACCGGATGCTGATGATCCGAAGAAAGGAAATTGTGCTCCTGCCGCACCTGCCGGAGTGTATGGTCATACTGGCTTTACCGGTACATGTGCATGGGTAGACCCGGTCAATGAACTGGTTTATGTATTCCTTAGTAACCGGATTTATCCGGATGTAACAAATCGCAAACTGAACCAACTGCACATTCGTGAGCGAATACAGGGAGCTATTTATGATGCGATGAAGAAAAAATAAAAAAAGAAAGGTAAAAGGTGCCTATATTAAAAGCTACCTTTTACCTTTTTTATTATTAACGTAAATTCTGATAGTTGTCAGCCAGCCTTAGAAGGATACACCCAGGCGGAAGCCGAAGTTGCTCAATCCATCTACACTGTAATGCAGTACGTCAGCCTTGTTGGTACCATAGCTGTAGTACAAAGCAAAGTGCAAGCCCGGTCCGTAAACCCATGGGAATACATTGATACCTACTTCAGGAGAAGCGTAGAATCCCCAACTGTTTTCTCTTGCTTCCAGCATGCTGAAGTTAGAGCGGATTTTAGCATATTCAGCACCTAATTTAGCACTGACGTATGGTTGAAAGGCTCCACCGCGATTCCACTGGTAACGTGCAGCAGCACCGAAAGGCAATTGGAAAATGGTATGTTGCTGATCGGTAGTCACTTCACCGGCACCCATCTGGAAGGTTTCGCGACCTACATATTCGTGGTTGCTGTGATAGTTGAGGAAAAGACCCAAACCGATGTTAGGAGTCACGAAATAACCACCTTCGAAGTTCATACCCCAACCGCTTGCTTTATCAGCAAAATTGTTACTTAGCGGAGCGTTGAACTGCCAGTCGATATTTGCATATCCATTGTCCGATAGCTGTGCCTTAGCCGGCATGGCGAAGGCGATGGCAATAGCCGCCAAGGCTACTACCTTGAAGTATATATTTTTTCTTGTTTTCATAACAGTTGTAGTTGTTTATTTGTTAGTAAGATAAGGTGACTGTGTAAATGACTGGTTGACAGCTTCTACTGCAAGAGTACGGTTGATAGCTTTGGAACCAGTTTCAAATCCGGTCAGATAACTTGTCCATACAACAGGCAGTTTTTTACTGTCTCCCTGTTCGGCTTTCAAGTTCACCATTTCTGTCAGGAAGGAGTTGGTGCTATAACTATAAGTTACTGCATACGGGTAGTACCATCCACCACCCCAGTTGCCACCCCAGTAGCCAGGACCCCAATATCCGGGATAACCCCACCACCATTCAGGTTGTGTGTAGCTGGTGAAATAATAAGTACTTGCGATGTAGCTCACTTGGATACCAAGATCTGCGCTTTCCTGGTCAGCTGCTGCTTCGTAACCTCTAGCTTCCATATTGTCTGTATAAGCTGCCAGAATTTGTTCTGCGCCTTCACCTTCGAGATATTCCGGTTCTTTACTATCACTGATGACCAGAATCTGTGGTGCCAGATAGAATGTAGGAACTTTGAAATCGGCTTTCTTGTCGTAGTTAGTGTATACCAGATAATTGTCATCCAGTTTACCCATGTCCGGGTCTTTTTCACATGAAGCGAGTGCAAAGACCGCCAATAAAATAGGAATTAATTTCTTCATATCTTTTATAATGTTTAGGTTATATAAAAATCACGCCCAGGTACCTTGGGCTTTTGATACAAACAACAAGAAAGGTGGAAAAAGGTTCGCGTGGAAATTTCTTTTGCCGGAAAATTAACATATTTCTTTGGCCCGGCGGAAAGAAAAACGGTGAGCGCTCTGCCCTATTATCAGGGAGTTTGCTCACCGTTTATTATTTACAGATATTTATTTGAAAAATCCGTTTATTAAAACAGAGGTTTTAGTAGATCCGGTATTTCTACCTTATCAAGTTCCAGTTCAGTTACCCGTTGTTTACCCAATTGAGTCAGATGGAAATACATCTGTCTCCGGTCTTCACTTCCGAGTGATCGGACGATTAGTCCTTTTTCTTCCAGTATCCGCAGCATTTTGGATGTGTGTGAGGGGCTTAGTTCGGTTTGTTTAGACAGGTTGGTAGCCGTCACTTTGTCCGAAGCCTCTTTAAGGGCACACAATATCATTGCTTCATTAAGCGTTATCTGGTACATTTTTTCAAATGCTGTTTCAAAGTTTCCCATTGCTTTGAATACATCACGCATTGCACATATTGTTTTCATACCTTATTTAAATATTTCATTTGTTCATTTTTTAAATAAATAGATTAACGTTTGCGTTATCCGCCCGTTCCATATACGTTGCTACGCCGCCAATGGTCACCTCGTCCAGGAGTTCTTCTTGTTTGACTCCCATCACGTCCATTGACATCTGGCAAGCAATAAATTCCACACCGTTTTCCAGCGCTTGCTGGCGCAGGGATTCCAGTGAATCAATCCCTTTTTTGTTCATGATATACCGCATCATTTTTCCGCCTATTCCGCCCATACTCATCTTAGAAAGTTTCAGCTTTTTGGAGCTGGAAGGCAGCATCATGCCAAACATTTTTCCGAAAATATCCTTTTCGGTTTCCGGTTTGTGCAACTTCTTGATGACGTTCAGTCCCCAGAACGTAAAGAAGATGGTGACTTTCTGCCCGGTAGCTGCTGCGCCGTTTGCTAGTACAAAAGTAGCCAAAGCTTTATCCAAATCATCACTAAACATGATAAAGGTTTTTCCTTTGCCCTCACATGAAGTAACAATATTGCACGATTTTGGTTCTCCTTTTTCTATGACAACAACAGATTTTCCTCCGGAGCTGTCTTTCGAAATCAGTTGATTGCCCGTTGAACTGCACCATGCGGCGGCGTCACGCGGAAATCCCGGATCGGTTGAGGTGATTTCCACCCGTTCACCTGACGCCAGTGTATCCATTGTTTTTTTCATTTTCAAAATCGGGCCGGGACATTGTAACCCGCAGGCGTCTACCCGAACTGTTTTAGCGGGGTTTGCAAGAGCATCGGCGGTGACGGCAGCAGTGGCAGTAACCGTGGTATCCGAAACCTTAGCAACCGCAGGTTGCCCAACTTGGGGACTACCTCCCTGTTGTTCGGGTGATTCGTCTATTTCATTTCCATTTTCTTCGCGTATGATAATCGGAGCAGTGGCGGCTCGATAAGTCTTCAGTCCTCCCGAGAGATTACGCACCTTGTCAAATCCATGTTGAGTCAATATCCGGTAGGCAAGATAGCCCCGTAGTCCGACAGCGCAGAAGGTATAAATCATTTTATCTTTCGGCAGTTCGGCCAGCCGGTCACGAAGCTCATCCAGCGGAATATTCACGGCACCCGGTAGGCTGCCTAAAGAATATTCGTCCGGGGTGCGGACATCCAGGAGGAACTTATTTTCCATTTCAATGTCCCGCAACTCTCTCCAATATACCGGATTGGTTTTGCCGGTAATGATGTCTTCCGCTACATATCCTGCCAGTGCTACCGGATCTTTGGCCGAAGAGAACGGAGGAGCATACGCTTGTTCCACTTTCATCAGGTCGTAGATCGTTCCCTCGTGTTTGATGACAAGCGCGAGTTCGTCAATCCGTTTGTCCACTCCGTCGTAACCGACGATTTGCCCGCCGTACAATCTTCCCGTCTTTTTGTCGAAAGTGATTTTGATACTCATCGGCATGGCATCCGGATAGTAGCCGGCATGAGAGGCGGGATGGATGGTAGATGACATATAATCTATCTCTTCCTGGCGCAGGCGCTTGCCGGGTAAACCGGTTGAAGCAACGGTCATGTCGAAAACTTTTGCGATTGAAGTGCCGATAGAACCCTCGTAAGGTATTTTTGCCCCGAGAACGTTGTCTGCAACGATGCGTCCCTGACGGTTGGCAGGTCCGGCAAGATAGTTGAGCCAGGGTTTTCCGGTGATCGGATGGCGGAACTCGATTGCGTCACCGATGGCATAAATCGATTCATCAGACGTTTGCAGGTAATCATTCACGGCAATACCTCCTGCAGGGCCGATAGTCAGTTCGGCAGCTCGTGCCAGACTGGTTTCCGGGCGTACTCCGATTGACAGGATAACGATATCGGCAGAAATGGACTGACCATTTTTGAACGTTACTTTCAATCCTTTTCCCTCCCGGCTAAAAGAGGCGACAGCTTGTTCCAGATAAAGATTGACTCCTTTATCCATCAAGTGCTGGTGGACGAGCGATGCCATCGAGAAGTCGATAGGAGCCATCACTTGATTGCCCATTTCCACAATCGACACTTTCGCTCCCTGTGTATGTAAGTTTTCCGCCATTTCCAGACCGATAAATCCGGCTCCTACGATAACGGCTTTTCGCGGAGCGTGGCTCTTGATATATTCTTTGATCCGATCCGTGTCGGTGACATTCCTTAACGTGAAGATTCCGCTAAGGTCGATTCCCGGAAGAGGAGGACGCACCGGGGAAGCTCCGGTGGAGATGACTAATTTATCGTAGCTCTCCTCATAAGTGTCTTCACTGCTTTGCCGGATGGTCACTGTCTTTCTTTTCCGGTCAATAAAAATCGCTTCGTTTTCTGTACGTACATCTACACGGAAGCGTGTAGAGAAGGCTTCGGGCGTTTGCACGAACAATTTATCCCGTTCCTCTATCACTCCTCCTATATAATAAGGAAGGCCGCAATTGGCGTATGATATATACTTTCCTTTTTCCAAAAGGATAATTTCTGCTGTTTCATCTACTCGTCTGATTCGGGCAGCAGTGGTGGCTCCTCCTGCAACTCCCCCAATAATAATTATTTTCATCTGTTTATAGTGTAAATAGTTTCCTGTGGAAATAACAAACAGGGGCGAAGAAATGTTCATGGATTCAGATAAAAAAACTATATTTGCGCACCCTGTTTTTCATTCTTCTATATTAATGTAGACAATTTGTATGAATAAAATTCTTATTATTGACGATGAAGTCCAGATTCGCAGCCTTTTAGCTCGTATGCTGGAACTTGAGGGCTATGAAGTGTGTCAGGCAGGTGATTGCAAAACTGCCATCAAACAACTGGAAATTCAATCGCCCGACGTAGCTTTATGTGATGTTTTTCTTCCTGATGGAAACGGAGTGGATCTGGTGTTGAACATCAAAAAAATAGCTCCCAATGTAGAAGTGATTCTTCTTACTGCTCACGGCAATATTCCCGACGGGGTGCAGGCTATTAAAAACGGTGCGTTTGATTATATAACGAAAGGAGATGATAATAACAAGATTATCCCTCTCATTAGTCGTGCCGTAGAGAAAGCAAAAATGAATGTCCGTCTCGAAAAACTGGAAAAGAAGGTCGGGCAAATGTACTCGTTCGATTCTATCCTGGGGGAGTCAAAAGTGCTGAAAGAGTCGGTGTCTTTGGCGCAGAAGGTGTCTGTGACAGATGTTCCCGTATTGCTGACGGGAGAAACCGGAACAGGAAAGGAGGTCTTTGCGCAGGCTATACATTATAACAGCAAGCGGAGCAAACAGAATTTTGTGGCGGTCAACTGTTCGTCTTTCAGCAAAGAACTGCTCGAAAGCGAGATGTTCGGACATAAGGCAGGTTCGTTTACCGGTGCGTTGAAAGATAAGAAAGGGCTTTTTGAAGAGGCCAATAACGGAACGATCTTTCTGGATGAAATCGGAGAGATGGCTTTCGAATTGCAGGCAAAGTTACTGCGTATCCTTGAAACAGGAGAATATATAAAGATCGGTGATACCAAGCCGACAAGAGTCAATGTGCGTATCATCGCTGCTACCAACCGGAATTTGCAGGAGGAGATCAAAGCCGGGCATTTCCGTGAGGACTTGTTTTATCGTCTTTCGGTTTTTCAGGTGCATCTTCCTTCGCTTCGTGAACGTACCGGTGATATCAGAATTCTTGCAACTGCTTTTGCCAAAAGTTTCTCCGAAAAACTTTCGTATGCCATCAATGAGATGACTCCTGCTTTTCTGGAAGCGCTGGAACAACAGCCATGGAAAGGGAACATCCGTGAGTTGAGAAATGTGATTGAGCGTAGCCTGATTGTTTGCGAAGGTGGACGGCTGGATATCTGCGACCTTCCTTTGGAAATCCAGAACACTCATTATGAATGTTCGGACGATAGTACAGGTCGTTTTGAACTGGCTGCAATGGAGCGCAGGCATATTGCGCGTGTGTTGGAATATACGAAAGGGAATAAAACGGAAGCTGCCCGCTTGTTGAAAATCGGACTTACTACGTTGTATCGGAAGATAGAGGAATATAAAATCTGAATATACATTTTAATCAGGCCACGCACTGGCTTTCGAGAAATTGTTTGGATAGCGAACTGATTAGTTTGTTTTTATCTGTGCTGTGCACAGATAGTGTGAGCCGATGATATGTATTACAGACATATTTTCGTCCATAACCATTTCGGCATATTTGTGTAGTTCCCTTTCAATGATTCGCAGGGTGTCCCGGCTGGCTGTCAGCATCATCGAGATGGATACATTGGATGAGGCCATTGAGATGACATTGATTTGATATTTGTTGATAACTTCCAATATCTTACCCATAAACAAATATCCGGGCAATACATTCAATGAGGTAAAACGTACAAAGGTAGCCGAATCCTGTGAGAGGATGGCCTTGACACTGTTGCCTGTGTCATGGGAAGATATATAGAGGCGTTCTGTTGACAGATCGTGTATATCGGTTAGGCGGATAACTATATTGGAGCGTGCCGCAAGGGTGATACAATCTGCGTAGAGCAGGTGTACTCCGCTGTTAATCAGTTGTTCGGCTTCTATGTAAGTTAGTGAATGTTGTTCTCGCAGGCAATTCCGGTTTGCGTAGATATGGTTGATAGGGGTGGATAACAGTATTTCGTCCGCTTTGAATAGGGTGGCAAGCACTGTTGCATAGTAATCATTGCGTTGTTCGCTCATAAAGTCTATTTCACCATACACATTCCTGCAAATGGAAAGTGGGGCGATAAAAATATCCACATTCCGGTTCTCGTCAATGTATTGTTGGATAGATTCCTGAATATATGGGATATCCGGCTTTCTTTCCAGGTTGATCTGTATAAGTTTGCCGGTATCTAATGTTTGGGCACGAAGACCCTGTTGACGTAAGCAATAAGTGAATAAATCGCTGGATAATCCGTATATTTCCGCTTTTATCATTTTATCAATCAGTAAATCTGCTTTGTCTTCTACAAGTATATGTATTTTCTTTATACACTCCAGAATCCGGTTTTTAATTTCCTGATTTAAGTGCGAATCTGTAATGAGATGATTGGCAAGGGTACAGCAATATGCTTCGATGGCATTGACTGTGGCATGAGAAGCTTCATCTTCTTCGTGAAACCAACTGATGGAAATAGCCTGTAACCACTCCTGTAATTGTGCCAATATAGGGACTACAGCTACATAAGGATGTTCTTTCTGAATACAATTGATTACTTGCTTCATTTCATCCTCATCTTTAATTTTCTCGAATTTACAAACTTTCATTGTTATCTGGTTATTTATTGGTTACTACTCTTTTCAAAATGATATGCCTTTTTTCAAAAGAGAAAGATATTTAAGAATCATTCCTTAGCTTTAGAATATGGTATATCTATATAAATCAATCTGTTAATGTTGCAATCAATGTTTTTAATACATTTCTTTCCTATAAGTAATCTGCTAATACCATACCACATTGGGATATGAAAATAAGATTTCTTATCTTTGTTGCGTAATTGATTGATAAACCAACAGTATTTATCTATTTATGAAACTCTGTATCTAGCTACGCTCAACGAATAGCATCATTTCTAACAGGGCTATTCAGCTATCCGACAGGCAACTACTCGTCTGCCAAAGAGTTTTATATCCATTTTTATAAATTTACGGAACTGTGTGCTGCTATGATGTGGTATACCGTATCGTGCTATTTTTAAGTTGAGCAATGAATTATACATATAAGCAAATATGGCTCATCAACTTTCCTGTGATGATGAGCATTCTGATGGAACAATTAATCAATATTACCGACGCTATTTTCCTGGGGCATGTGGGAGAAGTCGAACTGGGAGCTTCTGCGCTTGCCGGAATCTATTATTTAGCTGTTTATATGCTGGGCTTCGGATTCAGCATCGGGCTGCAGGTGATGATTGCCCGGAGAAATGGGGAACAACATTATAAAGAGACGGGACGTACATTTTTTCAGGGAGTATATTTCCTGTCGGGGATGGCAGTCATTCTTTGCCTATTGCTCCATTTGGCTTCTCCCTTGATCCTGTGCCGGTTGATAACTTCGGATGAAATTTATCAGGCAGTGATTCATTATCTGGATTGGCGTAGCTTCGGTTTGTTATTCTCATTTCCTTTTTTAGCTTTCCGGTCTTTTCTGGTAGGGATAACAACGACCAAAGCATTGTCCGCAGCAGCTATCGTGGCTATCTGTATCAATATTCCTTTTAACTATCTGCTGATATTCAAACTGAATCTGGGTATATCCGGGGCGGCGATGGCTTCTTCTTTGGCAGAGTTCGGAGCTTTTATCGTACTCCTATTATATATGTGGGTGAGGGTAGATAAAGTGAAATATGGGCTGAAGGTCGTTTATGATGGGAAAGTGTTAATAAAGTTGTTGAGGATATCTATATGGAGTATGCTTCACTCTTTTGTCAGCGTTGCTCCCTGGTTTCTGTTCTTCGTTGCTATCGAGCATCTGGGAAGGACAGAGCTTGCTATTTCCAATATTACTCGTAGTGTTTCTACCGTCTTTTTTGTGATTGTCAACTCTTTTGCATCCACTACTGGTTCATTAGTCAGCAATCTAATTGGGGCGGGGCAGGGGAAGGAACTTTTTCCCGTTTGCCATAAAGTTCTTAGGTTGGGTTATGCCGTGGGGGGGCCATTGATAGTTATGGCTCTTTGGGGTAACCAATGGGTTATCGGATTTTATACGAATAACGATAATCTGGTGAGACTAGCTTTCTATCCTTTTATAGTTATGCTGTTGAATTATGCTTTTGCACTGCCCGGATATGTTTATATCAATGCTGTTACCGGTACAGGAAAGACGAAGCTCGCCTTTATCTTCCAGTTAATCACCATTCTTGTATATTTGATTTATCTGTATCTGTTAAGTGAATGTTTTCATGCTTCTCTGACTGTGTATATGACGGCAGAATATCTCTTTGTTATTTTATTAGGGATACAATCCGTCATTTACTTAAAGAGGAAATCCAACTAGAATATGTATTTTTGTACTTTCAATACTTGATACTTTCTCGAAATGACTGAAGATATAAAGAATAAACTTTTAATGTGTGCGGAGATGTATCATCGCGCAGACTTTATACAAAGCGATCCGGTGCAGTTTCCCCATCGTTATACGCTGAAACAGGATATCGAAGTCAGCGGTTTGCTGACGGCGATTATGAGTTTTGGCAATCGCAAACAGATCTTGAAGAAAGCGGACGAATTGCACGGGCTAATGGGAGATTCGCCTTATCAGTATGTATTGTCCTGCCAGTGGGAGAAGGATTTTCCTTCAGGAGCAACCAATAGCTTTTATCGGATGTTGTCGTATGCTGATTTTTATGGATACTTTCGGCGATTATATATAGCTTATACACAGTTTGAAAGTCTGGAGGAAGCTTTGATGTTATATCCCGGAATACCAATGGAAAAGTTATGTGCATTTCTTGAAGTTTCTGCCAAAAGTCCTCAAAAGAAACTGAATATGTTTTTGCGTTGGATGATTCGTCGGGATTCGGAGGTCGATTTGGGGATTTGGGAAAGTTTTGATCGCAGAGATTTGATTGTTCCTTTAGATACACATGTATGCCGGGTAGCACATTATTTCAAGTTGACGGATACGGAAACTTTTTCTCTGAAAAATGCCCGTCAGATAACGACTGCATTGGCAGAGGTCTTTCCGGATGATCCTTGCCTGGGCGATTTTGCTCTGTTCGGCTTGGGGGTGAATGGGGAGATTTAAATAGATAAACTAATAGTACTGATTTTTCCGGCTATTATCGAAAATATAGTGTTTTCTTAAGTTATTTCGATTATAACCGGAAAAGTCGATATTAAACCAACTTTATTCGATTATAATCGAAAAACTGGAGAACTGTTAGAACGTTGTTATCTTGTTTGTGAAATCCCTCCAACCATTTGCGTTCTTATATTTTTCCACAGATTCGGCAGGAACACGAATGACGGTAATATCATCCGGAAATCCGTACCATACTTTTTCAAATACCTGCGGAGGTGTTGTCCCTTCTACCTTTACTTCTTTAATACCTGTATTATTGAAAGCCGAAAAATTAATCTGTGTGACGTTTGCCGGAATGGTTAATTGGGTCACTTTCCTATTACCACCCAGTAATCCCTGTCCCAATATCCGAATACTTTCAGGTATTTCGAAGCGAGCCAATTTCGGACATCCTTCAAGACAATAGGGGTGGATCATAGCTTCGGGGTCATCATTGAAAGTACTCCCGTAGGTGGTCACTTCCGCCAATTCCGGGCAGTAGTAAAAAGCCCTGCTTGCTATGTTTGTAACACCGTTGGGTAACTTCACTGTCGTAATACCACTTTCCCGGAATGCTTCCTGACCAATGGTGCTTACATTCTCCGGAATCTCGATGGTTTTCAATTGAGAGGTCTTGAGGAATGCCTGCGATCCGATTTCTTTTAGTGTCACGGGTAACAACACTTCTTCAATACCTGCATATACAAATGTACTGGCAGGAAGTTTAGTGATTTTAGTCTTGCTTAGATCTGCTTTTTTCAGGTTGTAGCAATAATAGAAGATGTCTTCTTTAAGCTGCTCCAAGGTTGATGGAAACACAATTTCCTGGACGGTTGAATTGAAGAAAGCCATATCTCCAATCGATTTTAGTCCTTCATTGAGTACTACCTTTGCTATTTGGCTATTCCTAAAGGCGTCTTTAGGAATTGATTTCACACTATTAGGGAGTATGATTTCATTGTATCCTTTCAATATTTCCGTCAATACTCCGTTTTCTACACGGACAGGAGAAATGTGCACGGAGAAGCTTTTCTGTTTTCCTTCTATTGTTATGGTTACTTCCTGTTTATCGACAGGGACAGATGATGAGAAACCACTGATCTGTTCCGAGGTAACCTTTACGGGGCGTTGTTTCCCGTCATCATACTTGCCTGTCACGTTAAGGCCGGTTAAGTCTATATTCTCTCCTAATGCATAAATTGTTTTTGCGGGCGATTGTTCTATGGAGAAATCTTCAAGTGAAGCCCCTATGGGTTCAACAGGATTTGCTGCCGAAGGTGAATCTTTCTTGTATTCGTCATTTTCGGTGCTGCAACTTAGTAATATTGCTCCCAGAACCATTTGCAGGCAAAGTGTTGTAATTATATAAAGTCTAGTTTGCTTCATGTGATAAAGGCTTAGTTAGGGAATTGGGTTAAACGTATTTCTACTTTTACGGCTTTTCCGGCTTCTACGGTTTTGCCGGAAGACCATATCTGATAGTTGTCAGGGCCGCCCCCTTCTTGTACCACGAATGTCAGGAACCGTTGCGACTGCGTTGCAAACCATTCCTCTCGTGGCAGTACAAAGGTGGCCATACCACTTTCATTTGTCTGTATGATTGCAGTTGGCAAAGTTAAATTATCTTTTTCAAAAACCTTATAATCCTTTTCATTATACATTTTTACGGGAACGCCCGTTGCAATTTTTCCATTCTCATCATAAACGGATACCACTACTTTTGCTTCTTTCATTTCTTCGTTTCCTTTTTCGCATGCTACCATGAAAAGCATGGCGCTTAATAGAATAACAATATTCTTCATAATCTTTTCTTTTTTCTAATTTTTCGAATGCAAAAGTAATAAGATTGCATCAAATTCGGGTTGTGATGCAATCTCGCAAATCTAACAATTTGATTTAAAGTGTATTGATATTCAATGGATTATGAAAGATGTATTCTAAGATTTCTAACACAGGTCTAACACCTATCCGAAAAGTGCTAAAAACAACTCTTTATTGGCCGTTTCTGCCGATTTGATACGTGATTTGAGCCGGGACTTGCGAGCATATACATTAGCTACCGTATCTTTCATAAACAAACTGATTACTTGTGGCGAGAAACCTACAAAAATATAACAAAGCAGTCGTATGTCAGCTTCTTTCATTGACGGAAAATCATTCCGCAACTTCTCCATTGCATTATCATGGCAGGTATTTACGATAAGTTCCAGTTCTTGGAACATTGCATTGTTCTCTGCAAAATCGGTGATAATCTGTTTCACTTCGTGGAACATGGCCGCTTGTTGTGATGCGGTATTCTCACGTTCATAGTAAGTCTTTCCCAGTTTGTCAATGATGTCAAAACGTGAAGCTACCAAACCTTTTAAATGGCTTTCCGCATTGCGCTGTCCTTCCATGTGTTCTGTCAGGGTTTTGTATTGGGTGTTGGCTTCTTCCGCTAATAGCAGGTAGCGGTCGGTACGTTCGCGTTGCAGGCGCAGGCGTTGACGGATGATGTAGTATGCTACTCCTATTATTAGAAAAATAATACTTGCTACGGCAATTTCCCAGGTAGTACGGTTCTTCATCCGGTATTCGGCGAATTTGGAGCGTTCCTTGAAATAGTCACGTTCCACCATACCGGCGGAGAATTGCATATTCGAGCGTGTCAGCGAGTCAGTCAGATAGATATAATGATGTATCTTCTCGGTTGCTTTCTCGAAGTTTCTGGCCTGCGCTTCAATCCGATAAGCGGTGTATTGCAGGTCTGCCATGTCACGTATATCGGTGGAATGTGTTTCTGCAAGAGCCAGATAGTAGCGTGCGCTGTCTATACGGTTTTTCAGTAGATTCACATCTACTAATGTATGATATCCGTATAGTGTATCTTGCCGGGCAGAAAGTTCGATACGTTGCAGCAGGTCATGGGGAATTTGTTTCTTGCCTGACACCACATAGAGAGAAGCAAGATTGGTAAGGCTAGCTTTGGCTAACTTATCGTACTTGTGTTCATCGGCCAGATCGAGTGCGGCAGAATAGAGCCGCATGGCTTTCTCCATATCTTTCGAATTGAAAGTTGCGGCTGCCATATCGAGAGTTGCCTTTGTTTCTTCGCGAGTATTATCAGCCTGCCGGAAGTTATTGCGAGCTTCACGAAAATAATGATAAGCCCGGCTATAGTTCATCTGGTCATAATACACTTCACCGATTTGACTGTATAAAAGCCCTGCGTAATAAGGCTCATTGGTATCCTTCAGTTTCTCTTCAACTTTCAGGTAAAGGCGTAACGCTCCCGGCTTGTCTCCTGCACGCAGTTTGACTTTTCCCCAATAATAGAGAGTCTTGCATTGGCGGCGTAAATCTTTGGGATGATGTTTGTAATACTCCCAAGCCCGACGAATCAGTGAATCATTCGTTGCTTTGATATGATTTTTGTCTAAAGCCTCTGAATAAAGCAACGCATACCTGGCCTGTTCAGCCTGGCTGCCTTCCGATTTGAGTTGTTGTAATATTGTTAAGGCACTATCCGGCTTATTTTGTAACAGTGCTTCCGCCTCATCAAGCCGGGAAATCTGTTCTCTGTTATAACATCCTGTAAAAAAGAGAATTGCTAATAGTTCGAGTATAATTCTGCATTTCATGCTGTGAATGTAGTGAAAATATTTCGAGTTTAGTATGGAATCGTCATATCTTTATAATTCTTATGATGTTTAATTTTGTAAAGGTAGGAAAATAGATTCGAGTTGAATTTTTCGGACTAATATCAATATATCTTGAATATATAGTCTTTTAATAGTTCTTTTTCAACTTTAAAGTTGAATATTTATTGTATTATACTACATTATTCATATCTTTGCATAAAGATATTTTAGATATGGATATAGAAACAGTCGATAAATTCTTGAAAGAATTTAAAGATAAGGCTAGGGTTTTCGGGATTATCTTTCGCATAGATAGAAAGAAGAATATGCAAGCTTTGCTTGATTTGGAGATTTCGGCAATTATGCGTGAAAAGATAATAATGTCTTTGACAGTTGAGGACTATTATAAAGGTCCTACGGAAGATAAGTTGAATTATATGGGAGAACTTTGGGAGTTTGGCAAGTCCGTAGATAAAAAGGAGGTTTATATCAAAATAAGTAAAGGTACTGGAGCAAATTCTCCAATCTGTGTCTCCTTTCATTTGGCAGAGAGAAAAATAGAACATCCTTTCAAAAATAAAAAGTAGAAGTTATGAAAAGTCCGTTTACAGGTGGTGACGCTGCATTGTGTCATGAGAAGCAATCATTTGAATTTCGAAAAGACAATTTTGAGATAGTATATCATTTTTATAGATGTAAGGATACAAATGAAGAGTTTACTACAACTGAACTTGATCAACTGAATATGAATCAAGTTTATAATTTGTATCGTCAGAAATATGCGATACCATTTCCGGATGAAATAAAAAGGGTCCGGGAATTATATGGTATATCTGCACTTCGAATGTCTAAACTTTTAGGTTTTGGCGATAACCAATATAGAAAATACGAAGAAGGAGAGATGCCTAGTGTGTCTAATGGAAAAATGATTTCAGCTTTGAAAGATCCTCATTTCTTTTTGGAAATTCTGAAACTTGCTCAAAATCAGTTTCCCAATGATGAGATACTTAAAATTGAAAAAAGGGTAAAGGAACTGTTATTAAATAATTCCTGTTTTGAGAATAAAATAAATGAATTTATATTTCACAACCATTTGTCTTTACGTTCAAGTATGAATGGGTATGCTTCTGTCATTCCCGAGAAGGTTAAGCAGATTATTGTCTTTTTTGCATCTGCATTACAAGGAGTTTTTGAAACAAAACTAAATAAATTATTATTTTATTCTGATTTTCTTTCCTATAAGAAATATGGTAAAGGTATTAGCGGGTTACAATACCAAGCTATAAGTTATGGGCCTGTTCCTGTGCGTTATAGTACTATATATGAGAACTTGGACGGATTAAAAAAGGAAATCATAAATTTGGGAAATGGTTATTCTGGAAGTATAATTACAACTGTTGAGCAATTTGAACAATCTTTATTTACAGTTGAAGAATTAGAGGTTTTACAATGTGTATTAGTTCATTTTGAGAAGAGTAAGGCTAATGAAATTTCAGAAATGAGTCATGCTGAAGAAGCGTGGCGTCAAAATGAAAAACAGCATAGCTTGATTGATTATAGTTATGCGTTTGATTTGAGACAGGTGTAATGTAAACTTCCCTTTTAGTACCCGTATAATATAGAATCACAATTTTATACGGGTACTTACTGGAAGCTTATAATTTGTGTCTATTAACCTATTGTTTCTTTGAAATATCCAAATCTTCCATCTACAAGTGCGCGACGATCCAAACCGAGATTACGTTGTTCACATGATGTTTCAGAAATCATGGTGCAGGAGAAACAAGAAGCGCGATTAAGACCATCTTCGTTTTCCCAGCACATTGGATCTGATGAGCAGTTAAGAGCTCGATTCATGGCTGTTTTGATGATATTTGCAATCAAGTGAGGTTGTCCTTGCCATACGAGCCCACCCATACTGCCCTCTGCTCCGTCAGCAGTGTATATGAGAACACCGCACATCTGATCTGAATAGTAAAGGCGTTCATTTAAACTGGCAGTTGGATAACCGCATGAGAATTCCATTTCTTTCATAATTATGTGGGAGAAAGTATGGAGAAGATAGAAACGGGCTCTACCATATTGATCCATTTCATCAGACATAAATTTACTCATGTCATCATCGTTAAGATTGCATTGGTAGTATTCGTCCAAATTATGGCGTTTAGCCCACTGATTCACTTTCTCTTCGTTAAACATAAAAAATATTCCTTCACCAAATAGTTGGTTAGCTGGTAAAACAAGTACATCTTCTTTGTTGCTTGCATAGATTGGCTTTATTTGTTCGTCAGGGTAAACGACTTTTTCACTAACAATCTTTGGTGATGGCATAGAAACTCGGCTAAATCCTAGTTGGGTTGTAGTTACAGCTAACGTATCTATTGTTTGGATCTTTGTAAAATACTCTTTTAAATAATCAGGAAGGTCTATATCTCTAAAGTGCAGTCCGGGTTTATCTCCTGGAGTTTTTGAGTTCTTGGCAAATACTTGATATTCATTGAGGCGATATGTTGCCAAAACGTCAACTTCCTTTGTTTCATCCGGATTTACGAATGACTGCTTTATTTCATTCCAATCGCTTTCGCTTAACTCAATATCGTCGTCATCCGCAGCATCTCTCAAAGTATCACTGTTTTCAAACATTTTTTGCCAAAAATCATCTCTAGAAGGAGTTTCTGTGCGGTGTTCGTATCTTGGATAAATCTTTTCTTCTATCTTTTTCAGCATCTTATTTGCTTCAGCAGATAGTTGTCCTTCTGGCTTCTCAATATATTCGTTTGGAATATAAAGACTGCTTAGGCTATTGGCGTAGTAAATACTATTACTTGTTACTAAAGCCATTTGCATGATAGTTCGGTCATGTCCACTCATACAAATCTCTCGTCTGTTTTCAGAATCCCAAGGACGTTCTCCACGGCAGAAAGGCTTGATGTTCATAATACCAGCCAAACTGACTGTGCGCTGACAATGTGAGCATTTGAGAGTTCCCCAAGATTCACCTTGGTTCCGGTTTGTAATCCATTGGAGATTGTGTTTTTCATCAGGAGACTTTGGACAGGATACGTAATCATAATTAAACAGCTCAAAACCTTCTGGTCGGTCTATTTTCTCGCCCGCAAGTTTAGCACAAAAATACTGATACCAAGGGATATCTGAAATATGACCGTTAGGACAAATTAAAACCATCGGAACAGGTTTAAGCAAGTCATAAACAGTCTTGTCCGTTAGCATAGATTTCTTAAAAGTGCGGAAAGTCTTTTTGTAAGGATCTCTAGGAGGGGCAAAATAATCCATTTTACCATCGTTACATCTTTCCGTCTTCCAAATTTCAGCCCAATCGTCAATTGACTTTAATTCATAATTCTTAGAAGAAATAAACCACTTAGGGAAATTGATGGCTGGAATTACAAACATTTCATCCTTAAGCTCTACTCCCAAGTCTTGTTTCTTTTTATAAATCGGATGTTCTGATTTATCAATCTGATTGAACTTATCCAATTGAATATGAGGTACAGCGATAAAACATTTTAATGCAGTCATCTGCTTCTTTTGCTTCAAGAACTCTACGAAACGAGTATCATCAATTATCTCAACGCCAGCCAAATTCCCTAGCTGCTGCAGCGTATGATTTGCATTCTCTGGTTTAGTGATTTCTGCTGATAGCGTTTTAATAAATTGCCAATCAGAAATACTCAACGGCATAATGAATCCTCCCCATTTTGTTGTGACTAGAGAACCTACGCCCGCAGTTGAAGACAAAATCTTATATTTGCCAATTCCTTGATTATATTGTTTTTTGTTATTAATATCCATAATTTTTATTTGATAATGTGGATTACAGCCTCTGGTTCAAGAATTCTTAACGCAGTAGGAACTTTCCATTTGTTCTGCTGTCGAATTTCATCATAATCCTCTGTAGAGAAATATAATGGCGTAGCTTGCTGGTCTCGTCCCCAACGATTCTTTATATAAACCAAATCTTGCGATTCTTCTTTCTTTTTTATCCATTGTTCCAACATTTCATGAACCATCAAACATATATAGTCAAACAAATCTTTTGTCAGCAATTCACGTTCAATGCCCGAGAGTTCTGCTGTCCTCTCCAAACGCCCAGCAAAATATTTCTTAACTTTCTTTTCAATTTCCCCTATCTTAACCATGTCTATATTGCCTGCAGATTTATTATCAGCTAAAGTTGGGTATAGATGTCTCACATATGCGCCAATGAATAATGGTAAATATTTTTCTACAGACTTATGAGAGAATGGAGTGATTGAGATAGGCTCAACATAGTAGTAAAGCTTCTCATGGAATTCCCTAAACTTCTCAAAATGTGATACGTCTCTAGAACGGAAAGGATTATGCAAAGTCAGCACTAGTCCTTCCTTTTCTCGTGCAACCCGAGAACTTGCCTGAATGTATTCAGCAATATTTCTCGGCATTGAGTTCATTATGATGGTGTTAAATCTTGATACATCAAGACCAACAGAAATCATATTTGTGGCAAGGATGAAATCATCAGGTTTGATTGCCTGTTGCCAATTTCCCCCCTCTTGATAAGGAAAACGATGTTCTGGACTCCAACTTATTGACTGAACCTTATTCAATTCTGCAACTGCATCGTTTCCAGAAAGTCGCCCTGTAAGTTCTGATTTGGAAAAACGTTCGTTATATGCATAGAAACATTCTAGCATATTGGAGTAACGCATCACACGTTTGTAAAGACGACGAGTGTATTTAGTAAATTCCATGTAGAACTGTGCATCCGTTTTGCCAACCTCTTTCAAACTATTGAAATAAGAAATGGTAGTGAAATAGTAATCGGCTGCTTTGATAAAATCTTTGTCGTTCAACTTAGCCAAATTCTCTTTCTCAAAAATTGCACGATGGACAAACAGAATAGCAGCAAGCCTCATCTGTGTCGTCATCTGTGTTCTGCCTGTTGGCATCACTCCAATATACCTGCGCTTTGATACAAACGACCAATCTTCGTCTCCCTTTTTTTTGCATCGTTTGTAGAAAGCAAAAAAAGAGTCATCATAGTCAATACCATTCTTAGGAAAAATGCTTATTCCTCTATCGTAGAGGGCACGAACCTGCAAAGCCGTATTACGAGTTGTAGCAGTTGATGAAATAATCTTCGGACGAATTGTTAAGTCTCCCTCTTTTCTCGTGCAAAGTTGGTCGATAGCACATTCATACAAACTGACAGCAGAACCCAACGGACCTAGAAGTAAGTGTAACTCATCCTGAATGATAAGATCTGGAGGTAGTTTTTGCCAATTCGCGCCACGACCAAACAAACGCCTGGAATCCTTACTTGCAGAAGTATTATAAGTATTAACCTTGTGAGCCAATTGGGCGAATTTATCTACTGTACCAAACAACAGTGTAGGAGGATTTATGTAGATATCGTCATCACATAACCTGACAGGAATCACCGCATTTTCCACATCATAAGTACAGAAAATATTTTTGCAGAAAAACTTCACACCACTACTTCGACTTGTCTCGTGTGTCAGTTTAGAACCACACCAAGGGCAAACATCCAATGGAATTTTGCTGTTATTTCCAGATTCAGTTCTGCTTTCCCATTTGCGACATTCTTCTTTCAGGTCTTTTAACGAATTAGGCAGTGATTGGTCACCAACAAACAGTCCTATTGAAATCTGTTCTTTACCAAGATTGTAGTAATCTATTTCCCATAGACGAATTTGCTCTAAAGCAAGAATCAAACGCAGTGCTCTTTGGAACTGCTGGGTAGTCAGCAATCGTAACGTATATCGCATAATAGCCGTTACGCCATAACCCGCTTCTCCACAAGTCAAGCGGCGATTGATAATTGTAAGGGCAATCAAACCCAAATAAGCTTCCGTCTTGCCACCACCTGTCGGGAACCATACTAAATCGACCAATTCATTGCGTTTTGCCCAAGAGACATCACTTTGACTCTTAAATATGCCATCAAGATTCAAAAGAATAAACGCCAACTGGAATGGTCTCCAAGCTGCATGTTCAACTTTGGGGAATATGTTGTCTGTAGCCTTTCTGTAGAAATTGAAATCCAAAATAGATTCTTCATCTCTAACCTTTTTTTGATTTTCTTTCTTGTTGTGCCACAATTGCATAAACATCGCTGCATTCATGGTTCTAAATGCTTTCATCTTAGCTGAGTCAGACAAGAATTCCATCACATTATGTTTCATTCTTTCGTAATCCGTCTCACAAGCATCAACATTTTGAGTAGCAGTTTCGTAATCTTTCAGTTCACTGATACTATCTCGTTGTGTCTCAATCCATATTTTGTATGTAGACACGAACTCCAACAAACCACTCAAAATCTTTTCATCAGAAGTTTCTGAAAAGAATGACAACCATTTAAACTGAAGGCATTGACTATCTTCAAGATAAGGCTTGGGTAAAACATATCCGTTCTGTCCAGCCACTTCACAAGACTTGTCTCGTGGAACAGGCTCAACATCTGGCGTTTCAATACTCGGCATAAACTCCGAAAAGACATGCATCACTCCATCCTCATCTTTCTTCCAGTCAACAGAACAAAGATGTCCAACACCATAATCCTCAACTCTGCGATAAAGAAAATTAAGATTGTGAGCTTCCTTGTCATCAAGACTATCAGATTGCAAACTTTTATAAGGACAAAGATGCTTGCTTATTGCTTCTATTTTAGTCCCAAAGAAACATCTTTCGTTTACCGTCTCTGACACGATGGAATAATAATGTTGTCCGTCGGTCGTTACTTCTGTCGAAGAATTGTTTAGCAATATCTTCAAGTAAGTTCGGTTATCTTTAGTCTTAATCAACTGTAACCAGGCAGAGAGAGAAAGTTGTATATTGTCACTAATTTTGACAGCAATAATATCTTTGAGACATTTATTCTTTTTTGGTGAATAAATAACTTTACCATCCTCTGACGAGATCTTTAACCTTACCGAACTCAAATCAATCTCTTTTGAAAAAGGATGTTCTACCCAATAACCAAAATTCCGACTGTCACAAATGGAAATTAAGTCTTCGAAGTACGAAAAAAATGTCTCATATCGCTCTATCGTTTCTATTCGTTTTTTGATTGTCTCAACTTCTTGGGCTGTAAAATATGCATTATTTTCTTTTAATGAAGAAATATTCTTGAATAATCGTTCTTTGTAAGAACTAAAAAATCTATACTGTTCCTTGAAAGTTGGATTATTGAAAATCGTATCAAAACTCCCATCAGGATTTTTTGCTATCTCTGCTGTTATTTGAATGTTGAGTGCTCTTAGACTTTCTTTATAAGTTTTCAATTGTGCTTGCGGAATCGTTCGGCGTAATGATAGTTTGTCTCCCTTTAACTCAAACCATTCATTAAACATGGCAGCATTCTTCCTGAAAAAAGCCTCAAAAGCTTCCTGTTCTTCGATTATGACTTCAAGCTGTGTGTGTTGTTCTAATTTTGTGTAATAGCGACCTGAAACAACAATTTTCAATTCATTGTCATTGGCGAAACTAGAATCTAAACAACATGATATTCCCATTGAAGAAGGGAACCTTCTACTCAAAGAATTCAGATCCTCGTCTTCATTCTGAAAGTTATCAATTATTTCTTCAAGTTCATTTTCTTGCTCGTAATTTTCATCTGGCGTTTCTATTGCTTCGGATTCCGTATCCGTATTTACTTGTTTGGAAGCGTCACCGGTCTTAATTTCTTTTTTGAAAGGAAACAATATAGCTGAACTGTAAATTGAACCAGGAGTTGTACTTACCACTTCTCCCGAAAAATCTGTTTCTTCACTGACAGAAGAGCCTGACTTCAAGGAATACAGCCCCTTACAACCGCCAGGGCCGATGAGTTGTTCTTTGATGAACAGTTCCAAAGATTCACGTTTAGTTCTTATCATATATAGATATATTTTTTATTTCAGTATAATCAATTTCTTTCTTTAGCAAGTCAATCAATGCTTCTAAGTCGTCATGATTGTCAATGCCAAACATATCTTTCATCCCATCGCTCAACCTTTCGAACGCTTGCTTATAATCGTCTGAGAACAAGTTGTTACAAAGGAATGATCTAAGCATCGAATTCTTTTGTTCTGTTTTTGTTCCTTTTTGGGCTTTCTTTCGCCGAATAATTTTATCATATGGAGTTGCAATTGACAAATATTGGAAGAGCGCATCCTGCATCCTGCGGCTTCTTGGCAAAATCATATCATTGTTTTGGGCGTACCAACGCTCAAAAGACTGTCTTTTGATTTGCTCTGAATATGGTATTTTCTCCATTACTTCAGCAAATACGATATCAGCACCTCTTAGCTCAACTTTTCTTCTTAGTAATATCTCCCAAAGTTCACTTTCAGATGAAACTTCATCATCTGTTAAAGCATAGCGTTCATCTTGACGAATATACAATTCATCTTTCTTGATTTCATCTTCTGATTGCTCAAGAATTGATTCTAAAATATCTTGCAATTTTGATAACGGACATATTAAGAATGCCTGTTCACTCTCTTGCATAAGAGAATTTAGAGATGATACTGGTATTATTTGCTCATTACTGAACAAATTGTTCTCTTTGCAGATAACATAGTCAGATTCTATCAGTTTAATTGACTTACCACTGCCTGTGAAAGCACTATATCGCTTATTGTTTTGGTTTGCTCTATGACTATTACTAGAACGGGATGTTGAGCGGTCTCGGCTGTCATCAATCTTTCGCTTTGGTCGTTCTGGTAGGGGAACTGTACATTTTACATAGTTCATGCGATAGTCAGACGACAAGATGTTTCTTAGAGTTCTCATGTATTCGTAATGATGCACCGCATAATATGGGTCAAAAACAAACGGGTTGATTATATTCAATAGTTCCTGTTTTTCACACAAACAGATTGGGTCAAACGAATTTGGATAATGATTGTATGGTCTGCCTACATAATGTCCTTGATAAGACAATACAATTATCTTGTTTGATGGGTTATTCGAAACGTATTTACCTTCTAATGCTTTATATTTTAACGATTTAAATGTTTGTGTTATAACACCAATTCCATATGAATCAAACACTGAAACGATATGCTGCTTGTAGTAGTCTGGCATGAAATAATCAAGAATGAGACAAACTTTTGTCTGTCCATTCAAAAATGTCATGATTTCTGGGAAGATTTTATTTTCCCATGTATATTGAATATTTTTAAAAAATATATCAAAATACTGTGCATCAATGTCGTCAATAGAATTTTCGAATTCGTTTTTGAATAAGTTTTGAGAGTATTCATTGAAACAAACTGCCAAATTGTTTCTTGCCTGAATATTGTATTCACAAGCATCTAATGCATCATCAACAAGTGTCTTGAAATCATCTAATCCTTCTTGCTGTATAATTAATTTGTTTTGTTTGCGAATCCTTCCAAAGATGAAGTCTGATTCTTCTGCGGATATAGAAATAAAATCTTTCATTTCCTTTACATTCTCATGCAATATGTCAGCGGCATTTTTAAGCTTCCACGTTAATTGCCTTTGCAATTTATATGGTTTTGTTGAAAAGTAAAAATAAAATACATTTTGTATTCCTGCCCCTAACTTATTAAGTCTTTCTATTCTCGGTTTTTGAAACGAATATGCTTCAGAGAAACGCCCGTTTGCGCTTCTGGAAAGAAACACGAACATGTTTTCTATTTTGCATAAACCTTTATTCTTCTTTATAGGACGATCCAATGCTCCTACTTCAATGTCTGCTCTGGAAACAGCATAGCGCTTATCACATATGGTTTTCTCATTACCACAATAATTATCTAGATAAGGATTCTCCCGAACAGAACAATCAAAAGGCTTACAAATTATCAAGTTTTTGTTGATACTGCTTTCCGGTATATTCCTGTTCTTAATATAGTTATAAATACGCTTTGAATATTTGTAGTTGTTCTGTGCCTGTTTGAATTTTTTTGATTTAGCAGAACAATCCATCGGTAAAGTCATACAAGCTCTTTCTATATCTGCGCGCAATTTAATTTGTATTAATCGGTTGTAAAGCAATGAAAGTTTCAATGTAACAAACTCAATACATATTTCTTGTGCCCAAACTTCTGAAGCAGGAATATACAGCAGCGGATAACGCACTTCATCATCTATTCTACTTATGTAATAGTTCATCACGTCATTTATCATGCACAAGAACATTCGTGCATCTTCCTTTTTAGGATGACACATCACATCAATAATCAGATTTACATCCGAATTATTCTTGTTGTAGTGATTTATAAAGTGCTGGTCGATCATGTTGTGTTATATATTAAGTATGAATATATCAAGACTCATAATGGCACGAGTCATACCAACATAAATTTCAAACAAGAAATTTTCGTAGGTACTCTTAACTTGCTTGGCAGGGATCACAAGTATGATGTTCTCATTTTCCAATCCTTTGTATTTTAAAATAGAAGAAAGTCCAATAGCACGTTCTGGCAATCTAGATATATTCTCCTTAGAAAGTTCTATAACAGAATCCGAATATGATAATTTATCATAAATGGAATCTTGACCATCCTGCAGAGAGGTCAGCAAATCTGAGTGTACAAGAATTGTAGAATTATCCAATGAAAAATTAGAACTTGTCATCTCTTTTCTTTGTTGCTTAATACCTCTTGTTAGAACTTTAGAATCCTCTACAAAATGAATTTTACAGGCACATTCATCATTGCTAATCTTATTCCAAAAAGCTGTAAGATTTTCAGAGTTCACTGTCATTAATTCATTTGCATATCTTACAATCTCTATATTAGTCGGAACTCGTTTGTTACCATTGATTGTAAAATGTGCCGAAGTACGTAAGATCTCATCTATTGCAGATTCTAAATTGCGCGTGCCACTATTATATCCTTGCTCAATATCATATAAAACTAAGAATCGGCCCGTTCGCAGGCCAGTATGTTGCAATGACGTTAGTTCTCTTAGTATGGTAATCATTCCTTTATCAGCAACATCCTGTGCTTCGTCTATAATTACATAATCATAATATTTGTCTTGCAAATATTTTATAATAGTTGACTCCAGTTCCTGCAAGCCTGTTGTAAGGCTTAACTCATTGATAGATATTTGTCCGCCAGAAATACGATGCAAATATGAAGCATAACTCTCTACATCGCAATTGCTAAGCCCTTCTAATTGAAGAATGTATTTAGTTTGTGCAGCAAGCAATTTTGTCCAGCACAGATACAAGCCATTCAATCCCTTGTTTTTCTTAATAAAAGCCTTGGCTATTGTCGTTTTACCAGTACCTGGACCACCTTCTATCGCCACTCGGTGATTCCGTTGCAAACTATCTAATGCATCCAAATTAGAGATGTTCAACCAAGTTAAAATGTCCTTTAATGATGATTGACTGTATCTTCCTGTATCTTTGATCGTAGGTGCAAAACAGTTAACTACAGATGAGAGGATTTCTGTAGAAAGATTGCAGCTAAACCAATGTCTTCTCCGTTTGTCTTCCTTCAACACTTCGATACAGAAGTCTGCAAAAGAAGTATCCGAATCTTGTTTGCTTTTATTCCACATTTTGTAAGATAGATCCTGAACGGGATTGTTGCTTGTGCGTTCAAGGCTTGCATGAGGGAAGGCACAAAGATGGTCAATGAATACCTCTTCTCCATTTAATACTTTATTGTTGATAATCGCCCATTGGTAATCTTCAGCTTGCTTGAACGGTGAACGGTCCATCTGGGTGAGTGTTCCTTTGTTCTGGTAAAAATAATGACCTGCTTCAATTTGTATAGCTCCGCCTTTCACCTCTATAACAATCGCCCCAAGTTCACAAATAAGTAGAAAATCTATTTGTATTTCTCCAGCTCTACCAGAAGTAATGTGAAGTCTTATATCATGCCAAAAATGCCACATTATTGAACTCTTTTCACAGTCATGTACAATACGTCTGTACATGTCAATCTCACCCTGTAATGGAGTCCCATCATTCTTTGTTATAAGATGCTCTAATCGAGACAAATCCCTATTTGTATAGTCTATAATCATATTTCTTTTTTAGTCCAAAGTGTAGGGTTAACCAAATCTTTTAGTTTGTAATTAAACATCTTTAATATTTCTTCCCTATGTTGCGGGAATTCGTTTAAAAAGTTGACAAATGTCTGTATTGTTTTGCAAAGTTTGAGACCATTCTTTTCATAATAGCCATTGCTCAACCTGTCTTCAAATTCTTCAAACGAAATTTGATTGGGAACATCTAGTTTCTTTGTCTTTTGCTCCCAATATGATTGATTGCGGTAGCAGTATTCCCAAAATGACATGTAGCGATAGAACTGCGGTTGATTGCACCACCGCGCTATTTGAACATAAATATTTGACAATTTATGATTGACATAATCTGCATGTCTCATTACATAACCGAAACAGCCATATTGCATCAAAATTTTGATTCGTTCAAATAGTATTTTGATGTCATTATAAAGTTTCTCATCTTCACCGGATTTCAATGTGTAACCACAAAAAAGATAGAATTTCGTTCCGCGTTTGGAATTATGTCTCTTCCAGATTTTTAATGCTTTGATTATCTTATCACGGTCACGCCAGTTGTCAAACGCAAAAATAAAATCGCCATGATACTTACACTTAGATAACATCTGAGCAATTTCTTCACCATCTTCACTTTCAGCTAAAATGCGTTCATCTAAACCCTGTCGAAATTGGAATGGACGTTTTGAATCAATGAGACTTTGTAACATCGGCTGCCAAATTTCTTTTGGAGCTGCCAAAAAATTATCATCCCAAAGATAAATATAAGGACGAATCAAATCGCCTTTCTCATTCCTCTCATCATCTAAAAACCATTCTAATTCCGAATAACGATAAACCTTATTTTCAAGTTTATTAACGCAGAAAGGGCAATGGCGAATACAGCCGCGTGTTAAAAAACCTATTGAGTAATAAAGATAATCATTAAAGTATGATTTCTTTCTTCCTGCTTTTATTTTTGATTGTATGTACTCGTCATAAAGATGATAATATGGCATTTGCCTACACATATCGATTCCCCATTTTTTCTTTCCACCTCTTTTATTTGGATAATTATTCAAAAAAATATCATTTTCCAATTGATTCATGTCACGAGTACGTGAAGATTTGAAGTCTTTGATATCCTTTTTTATAGCATAATCACCAGTTCCACCTATTTTAAACTTGTTTTCGTTTGGAGTTTTCTTTACCTTCTCATAAAATGGAGGGTCTGGGGTAAATGAGAAAACTTTGGACATGTATATAGTGGTATACTCCATAATATTCTCATCTTTATCTATTATCAAACGAAAAGGAATTGCATTATCAGTTAGGAAACCCGCTAATTTCAGTAGTACAAGATTAGGGTGACGCGTACCACCATTCAATAGGTCAGCATCAACTAGTCCAATCAATATTTTATCTTTAGATGTCATTTTTAATATTTGGGAACAGATTTACTCTGTTAATATTAGCAATTCTTTTATGTTTATCTCTAGAATCTTCGCAACTACTACTAATGTTTCTAGTGACACTTGAGCAGTATTTAGGTATCATTTTGGAATTGTTACGGGAACCTTGTGATGCTGTTCTACTAGTCATTTATTAGTATGTTTCTTTTGTAAAAGAACTACTGTTGGTCTGTTTATCTACCATTGTTAAATCCTTTTAGATAACAAAAATAAGAAATAAATTTCAATGTACATAAATTTCTATCAAATATTAAGCAGTAATTTACATATTTCATAGTGAATTAAGTAACTTATGTAGCATAATTTTTTGATAACTCCTAACTTTTCAAGTCAATTATGGTATGAATTATTTCTTTAAGTAGTTATTCGTAATTATTTTAAACATGTTCAAATCGCATTACAAAGATTATATATACGTCTTGGTTAAGATTGCAAAACTATAATGGACTGTTTGGGCGAGGAAGCTGTGTGCAAGCCAGTGAGTTGGACCGATAGAGTGTGTGCAGCCAAAGAAGCTTAGTAGAAAGCTTCTGCTTGACAATGCAAGTGTATACCGTAATGAGAAAATAAAGCGAATGTGTCCCATATGGGAAAAACGAGGTCTCTTTCTCTTCTATATTCCCGTATTCTCCTCATTTGAACATTGTGGAGACGTTGTGACGTATTATGAAAGGGAAATGGGTTAGACCACAGGGCTATGTCACTATTGAATTGCTTTTTTATGTCATCAACAGGGTTTTGGCGGCGATAGGAATACAATTGAATATTAACTTTAGCTATTATGCTGCTTAAGTTTGATTAGTTACTTAACGTTATATTTTTTTCATTTTCTTTCTCCACCTCTGAAACCCTCTCATCAAACTTTCCTCTTCCACCGACTCCGCCATATCATACTTTACCACAAACTCATGCATCGACTTTATATACATCACCCCATTTTTGAACTTATTTTCCAACAGAAACGAATAAAGCTCCGCTTTCATTTCCACCTCAATTTCCTTTTCAATAATAAAGATACTGTCCTGACCGAAATAATTATAAACTTCCGGATTTTTCCCTTGCCTTGGGCTGGGAAGAACAAAACAGATATTTCCAGTCTCTTTCCAGGAAACGCCTTGCGGATGAGGAACAGATAATTGATGCAGGAAGTGATAAATGGGAGTGAGGTGGGAGAGGTGGATTGGAATGGGAAGCCTTGAAGGTGGATTGCCGGGCGATTGAAGTTCTAAACTTTGTCCGTATCGGACATACATATACCTCGCCAGATATGGCTTAATGGCAAACGTGACTGTAACCATAGGATTTGAATTTTGAATTGTTGAAATTTATTGTATACTGATTGCCGCTTCGTACGGCAGATTCCGTCGTGTTTGTTGGAAAAAATTCCATGGGTTACGGGGACGGAATTCTAATTCGGTAAGAAATTGAAATTCAAATGGTTACAAATGCCGGTTTTTCCTTTAAAACCAACGGGCCGTTCCTTTAAAAGGAACGACCCGTTGCACACCGAGGAAGGACCTCTTCCTTTTAAAGGAACGGACGGCTCCCTAAAATCCATAGTGCAAAGCTATTCCTAATATTCTGATTTTTCAAAAGGAAGAATAGCGGTAATCTTTATATTATGTAATGAAATATCATAAATGGTATACATATCTAATTTATGCGTATGTATATTGGCAATATGTAATAAAAATATACTGATTAATAGGACGTGTGTTTTAACTATATTTATCAGATAACTATTCTTAAAGTGGAAAAACTTTTTATTCCTTTTCTTGTTTCTTGCGTAACAGGCGGAAAAATAGTTCAGATAAGTAAGGTGAACTTCGTACTTTTACGTCTCAAACAAAAAAAGCAAGATATGATAACATCAGTGAAACTTATGCTGAACAAGAGCAGGATATTGAATAATGGCAGTTACCCTTTAGTATTTCAGGTGATCCACAATCGGAGAAAAAAATTGCTGTATACAGGCTACCGGATGAAAGAAGAGGTGTTTGACGAGTCGGAAGGGAAGATTATGAATGGCGTAGGTTCTACTTTTACGGCTACGGAGGTCGTGAAAATGAACCGCGAGTTACGAAAGATGCGGAATCAGATTGATATTCGGATCAGGCAGCTTGAGCGGACAAGAGAAGAATTTGCAGTGGAGGATATTCTGACTCAAAATGCTTTTGGTACAGGAAAATCACAGTTTTATTTATTGCGATATATTAATGCGCAAATTGAGCGTAAGCAGGAACTGAAGAAAGTAGGAATGGCTGCGGCCTACAAGAGCACCCGTTCGTCGTTGGCAAAATTTATAGGTCGCCCTGATGTGCGGATGTCAGAGGTTGATTTGGCGTTCGTCAGGAGATACGAGGATTTTCTGTATAGTAATGGTGCTTCTGGCAATACGGTAAGTTATTATCTGCGCAATTTGCGCTCTTTGTATAACCAAGCGGTAACGGACGGTTATCATCCTCGTGGCGAATATCCATTTGCGAAGGCACAGACCCGCCCGGCGAAGACTGTAAAACGTGCTTTGTCACGGACGGATATGCAGAATTTGGCGGACTTGAATTTGGAGAATGAACCAGAACTGGAATTTACCCGCGATCTGTATCTGTTCAGCTTTTATGCGCAGGGAATGGCTTTTGTCGATATTGTCCTTTTGAAGAAAACCGATATTTGTAATGGTGTGCTGACTTATTCCCGCCATAAGTCGAAACAGCTGATTCGTATAGTGGTGACTCCGCAGATGCAGGGCGTGATAGATAAATATAACACGGAGAATGAGTATCTCTTTCCGATCATTAGCGGTGAATATGCTTCGGGATACCAAAAATACCGTCTGGCGTTAGGGCGTATCAACCGCCATTTGAAGAAAATCGCTGTTGTAGCTGATATTAAAGTACCGTTAACGACATATACTGCTCGGCATACTTGGGCTACCCTCGCACGTGACTATGGAGCTCCGATTTCTGTGATTAGTGCCGGACTTGGACACACTTCGGAAGAAATGACACGCGTCTATTTAAAGGATTTTGATGTATCCATGCTCAATCAGGTGAATAGCATCGTTACAAACTTATCCAAATGAAATAATTATTTGTAATATAATCTGTTGAGAATTAGAAGATATAATATTTTTATTTATCTTTGCAATATTGTAATCTATTCCGTAATAGAGATCATATTAAAATATCTTTGTTTCTTAATATATTTCACGCTGCAAAGTAAATGAAATTTTTCAATATTGAATTTATCATAAAGTCCAATAATTTATTCATTTTGTACAGATAGGGACAATAATGGCTAACTTGTTTGATTGGTTGCCTGACATTGCTCTATCAGTTGTTTGGGGGTACATCCGAAATGTTGTTTGCAGTAACGGTTGAAGTTACCTTGCGAATCAAATCCCAATTCTTCAATGATATCTTTTATACATACTCCTGGTTCCGTCATTTTTTCCAATATTCTTTGGTTCTTTTGTTTCAGCATCCACTGTTTAGCTGTCATACCAAACACTTCATTGAATTTGGTAAAAAAACAGCTTCTTCCCATATTCGATAGTGAGATAAGCTGCTCTATATTATCTACTTTGGTATGATTGTGCATGACAAAATCTTTAAAATCCACTTCTTTTCCGATAATGGGGTGGAATAATACTGCAATCTCCTGTTTTTCATAAAACCCTCGTAAAAGAAAGAAAAACTCTCGTTGCATCAGCCCGTGTAAGTGTGCGCAACTCATTCCGTTTTTGATGCAGTGAGTTAATACTTCAAGAAATAGTGTTAATGGATAGCGTATTTTAATTGGTGAAAAGTCATATTCAATGTTGTTGCATACATTTGATAAAGACTGTAATATGAGCTTGTCACAGTTCTCTGCAGGTATATCGAAAAACATGGAGAGTAGGCTTGAATCGGTTCCCGCAAATCCTTTTAGTCGGGAAGAACGAGGGATGAGTATCATTTCTCCAGCATGAAACAACTTGTTATGAAACTGGTTGCAACTTATGGTGAAATCGCCTTTCAGGAAGAACAGGAGATAATTTTTTGTTGTATTATCTTCTTCAAATGCTGCATTCTTAGCGAATTCAAGATATTTAAATCCAGTTTCAATCGTTGTCATGTAGTTTTGACATGACCGATGTTCTTCAATATACAGAAGTTCGCTTTTTATATGTTTTGTTTCCATAGCAATAACTGTTTTGATTGTTTGGTCTGTTGCTTATCTGTTTGTTTCACAATTGTTTCAGTATCTATTTTTTTAATGAATTATATATCAAAATGATATTATTTATTTTGTTTGCTATGATTCATTGTATTATGATGTTGAAACATTTTATTATTAGTTTTTGTAATATAATTCTTTGATAATTAGATGTTTACTGTTTATGTGTAATTATGCATCTCTATTACGGAATAGAGATGCATAAGAAATAGTTTGAAAAAACTGTATATAATGAATGATTGTATAAGAAATAAAGCCGGCATACTTATTGGTCTATTTACTTTGCTAGGATGTTTTGCGGTTAGAGCACAAGATATAGCAGTAAAAACGAATTTACTTTATGGCGGGTTGTTACAAACACCAAACATAGGGGTGGAATGGGGAATATCTCCCAAACTGACTGTTGATTTGTGGGGAGCCTACAATCCTTTTCCTTTGGGTAAGAATGGTTATGGTTCCAACAATAGAAAAATGAAGCATTGGTTGATACAATCAGAGCTTCGCTATTGGCTTTGTGAACGGTTCAATGGACATTTCTTTGGCGGACATTTGTTTTATGGACAATATAATGTCAGTAATATTCGATATTGGGGACTAGGTGACTTTAGAAGACAGGGAAATCTTGCCGGATTCGGATTCAGTTATGGGTATCAGTGGATTCTTTCACCACATTGGAGTATAGAAGGGACATTAGGGGTCGGCTATGCACACCTGCATTATAGTAAATACCCGTGTAAGGAATGCGGTGAGCGTTTAAGTGTAAACAACCGTAATTATTTAGGGCCTACACGTGCCGCTGTATCTATCATATACTTACTTAAATAATGTGCCAAATGAATAGTTTTCAGATTATAATACTTTCCTTTTTTATGAGTATAACGTTCATGTCAGTTTCCGCTCAAAATAATGATTCGATCAAGATCAATAATTTTTCTATAGAGAAGAATGCTCAAGGGGATTCTGTGAGTTTGAGATTTCATTTGATGATTGCTCCCGGCATTACAAAAGCAAATGATGAGTTGTTGCTTACACCTATATTGATAGATATAAAGGGAAATCAGTCTTTTGCTTTCCCTGCCATACGCGTAAATGGCAAAATACGGGAGAAAATAGTTCGAAGACAAAAAGTGCTTCACTCATCAAAAGCAGAGAAAGACTTAATATATACAGTATCCAATCGGCAATGGAATACAATAACATGTTCAACTCCGATGTTAGCCAATCAACTTTGGATATGGCAGGCAAAGTTAGTGTTACAGCGGCAACTTAGAAATTGCTGTATGAAAAAGGAGTTGGATATGGTGGAATTGTTTACGTGGAACCGGACGGATGGATATTCTATTGTTAAGCCGGAAATAAAGAATAAGGTGAAAATACCGGAAATGTTACCGCATAAATGTGCTACGGAAGTACTGGCTGAAACAGAGAAATTTGTAGAACCCATAGATAACTATTCAGTGGGCAAAAGGATTCTGGCAGGCGAGCAGGAAGGAGCACAGATTGTTTATTTCAAGCTTGCAAAGGCAGAGATAGATAGCAATTATCTGGATAATGAGAGAGTGTTGGAACATATTATTGATGTAATTCGCCGTATTAGTGAAGATCCCGAAGTAGAGATAGCTCGCGTAGTGCTATTGGGGCTTTCCTCACCCGAGGGGGCTTTTGAATTCAACAAACGATTGTCTGGAAAACGAGCTGAAGCGCTGAAGCAATATATAGCCGACCGGATTGCTTTGGCGGATAGTTGCTTTGCACTTGTGAATGGTGATGAGGGCTGGGAAGAACTACGTTATAAAGTGGAACATTCTGGTATGGAATACCGTAAGGAAGTATTGAATATTATTGATTCTGTTCCGATAATGAAAGGGCGTGAGGGACAGTTGCAACGTTTGAAAAGAGGAGTGCCCTATCGTTATTTGGAAGAACACTTCTTTCCGCAACTGCGTCGAGCAGGATACATCAAAGTGTATTACCGGATGAAGAATGGAACCGTATAAATCTCAATATATAATAATTTATTTTTTAATCATAAAACGAAAAATGAGAAAGAATTATTTTCTAATCGGAGTATTTGCGCTGGCAACAATAACGTTTGCTGCTTGTAGCAGTGAGGGCAAGCTAGGCGAAGAAAGAAGCGATGACAATGGTAATACCGAAGTCATAGAGGGAGAACCTACTTGGGCGAAGTTTACATTTAAACTGGGCAAAGATAGTGTTGTAGCACGTACAACGGGTGACACACATGAAGGTACTACTACAGAAAAAAACATCAAAAATCTGCGGGCTTATATCTTCAATGAATCCGGTAGCTTTGAAGCAAAGACGGATAATGCTACTGTAGATGAACATGGCACGGAGCACACTGCTGTATTGAAACTAACTTCCGGTAAAAAGAAAGTGTATGTAGTAGCTAATATGCAGGACGACTGGATTACGTCTACCACTACAACTACTCAATTTGAAGCTGTTACTTTGACACATTGTACGAAAGCAGGACGTATTGCCCATACCAAAGGTGTAGAAACGGCAGTTGCTGTATCGCGTGTCGGTAATTTTGATAAAATATCCGGTAATGGGAATGCGGCGACCAATGGTTTCCTGATGGCAAACGTATTGAAGGCAACCGAATACACATTATATCCCGGGATTTCTGCTGAGGATTGCTCGAAACCGGCGTATGATAGTTCGGCGGAAATGAAGAAAAACAATCATTTGGAGGTGTTCATATCCCGTGCTGCTGCTAAGTTGCAGGCTACTTATGCAAATGCGGATGCTTTGATATTGAAAGATAGTGAAAGTAATACATTAGGCAAATTACTTACTCCGACTTTTACGGTTCGTAATCTTCCGGTTCAGAGCTATATATTTCTGCATAATCATGTTGATGGTTTCCTTACACCGTTTTATACAATGACTAATACTAGCTCTACATTTGCAGATTTCGCTAAATATTATGACGAGGTGAATGAGCCTAATTTGGATTTGAAAGCAAGTGCTGACGGGGAAGCTATAGAGTCTATATATTTGCCGGAGAACTCCAATCAGACACCGGTAAGGGGAAATACTACTTATGTGTTGGTGAAAGGTGTATTTGCTCCGGCGGCTAATGTGATGATTAATGCTGTTGAAGTGAAAAATGATGGTAGCAATCTTAGTATCGAAAATAAATTAGACGGAACTGATTATACTACAGGAGGAAAAGATGTACCGCCATATTTTATTGTCCCGGAATGGGAAAATCAGATTTATACGGCTCCTGCAGACTTTAGTGGAAACTTGGCAAACTATGGCTTGGGCATGATTTTAAAGACTTATTTGAATAAAGCCGGAAAACAGAAATGGTTAAATGCAGTAGACGAGGGAAGTGCTGTAGACGAAGGTGATATAGAAAATTCTGTAAGTGTATATTATGGAAGCTCATTCTCTACTTCTGAAGGTATTTATTCAGTTGTTACCATCAAGAAATATTCGCATCCCAAGAATGCACTACCGGGCTATAAGGAAAGTATTGAAGGAACAATACGTATTTTCCAGTACACCGGAGGTACCTGTTACTATCGTGTGAATGTTGAAGATAATATGGATGGAAAGACGGAAGCCAACAATCTGTTCTATTCGGTAATGCGCAACCGTTTTTACAATGTAAATATCTCAAAAATTACTTCAATCGGTTATCCTGATGATGAAGATGTTACCGTGGACCCGACAGATCCCATCAACCAGAAAACGTACATGCAGGCACATATCACAGTGGAACCATGGACGAAAGTTGAACAGGATGCAGAACTGGGAATGTAATTGCTATTAGTTTGCCGGTTCATTAAAAATAGATTTTAACGGATTCTTTTGCCGGGGCATTTTCCCCGGTAAAAGAATCTAAAATCCCTCTCAATAACAATTTAACATGTATAGTACATTTTACCGGAAAAGAAGGATGGTGGCATATATATCAATGCTATTATGGCTTATTACAGGATGCGTTAATGAAGATTTTTCCGATTGTCCGCAGGGAAGTTTCCAGGTGGCTTTCGAATATGTTCATCACACGGACAATACTTGTCCCGATCGCTTCAACATTGACGTACAGCAAATAGACTTGTATGTATTTGATGCAGCCGGATGTTTTCTGAAATGTATAACTCGTAAAGGAACGCCTTTCCCGAAAGATTTTCGGGTTGACCCGGAACTTTCTGCCGGTAGCTATACGTTGGTGGCATGGGGAAACTTGACTGATGAAGTGACTTTACAACCGGTCTTTATTGCCGGACAAACTACGCTTGAGCAAGCGTTATTATCACTCAACGCAACAGAAGAACGTAGCGTGAACTATAGACTGACTCCTGTTTTTCATGCTATGAAACAAGTAGAAGTAAACGATGTGAAGGAACACACTGAAGTTCTTTCACTTATAAAGAATGAGAATCATTTGCATCTGAATGTGAAGTGGTTTGAAAAAAGCGGAATACCATGTATTCACCGCTGTGCGGATGGTGTGCGTGTCCGTGTGGTTGACCCTAAAGGGGCGACTTATAAATTTGATAATTCTGTAGTTGCTTCGGGCAATGAATTGACATATTATCCATATCAGGGCACAAATAATGATGCATGGAATCAATTTGCAGGTGTTTTTTCTTTGATGCGTTTGGTGGAAGGGGAAAAATTGACGCTACTGATAGAACGTTTAATGCAGGACGGCACAATCAAAGAACTCTACCGTTCTGGTTTAGTCGAACTCATCCGGATGCATCCATATACCCGTGTACAGTCGGAACTTGACCGGCAGGATGTGTATGAAGTAGAAATATCGCTTATAGATGATCTGGACGGTGACACGGATACTTATATGCAAACGGCTGTTACCGTATCAGGGTGGACAATCATATTGCAGGATACGGAAATGTGATACTTTATAATTGAATGAGAGAATGAGACTGAAATTAGTTTATATATATAGCTTCGTTGTGACATTATTATATCTACTCACTGCTTGTACTGACGGAACAGAAGCATCTTCCGATAGTAATGGTCAGGGAGAAGGGAAGGAAATCCCTGTCAGTATCATGCCTAAGCTTGTTGCAGGGGATGAAAATGAGGTATCACAATTGCGTGTTATCATTTTCTCGACACGCACTTCCAATCCTTACGGGCCTAAAGTTTTAGTCAGCAATCAATTGATAGATATAAATGAAGATTATGTTGCCATTACCTATATAGGATACAATGATATTTATGTGATAGGAAATGAACCAGTAGATCTTTCGGGAATAAACAGCCCTGAAGAATTGAAAAGTATTCAGATGAATTCGGAAAGTAACTTGAATGCTTCAAGATTTGTGTTTTTCCGGCAGTTGCTTAATGTGAATGTGCGAAGTAAAAATGAGATATATACAGAGGGGGTGTCTGTGCCTGTATCTAAACTGGAGATAAAGTTGCAACGTGTGATTGCCAAACTAAGTGTTAAGTTCGACCTAAGTACGGAGATTTGTGAAAACGGAAATCCCACGGGCGAATATGTCAACTTTGAATCTATGGAGCTGCTTCGTATACCGAAATATAGTTATTTGGTTGCCGGTAAGTACAAGATAGAAGAAGGTTTTCTAGATAACCGTATGTTTTCATTGAGAAATAGCAGCACGGAACAAAATCATTTCACATGGTCGTCCGGTGAAATCTATTTGCCGGAATATTTACCGACAGATAAAGATTATAGAATGGTATTGCGTATTAAAGGAACCTCTAGAGGAATTACCCGGGTATATACTCTACCGATTGGTGACGCTCTGAATTCTATTGATTCACATTCTACAGAATGGAATATAACCCGCAACAGACATTACAGTTTGAATGTTAAAGCAATAACCGGTTATGGGGAAGAGTCTCTCGAGATGAAATCCAACGTTTCCGGATGGTCGGAAATCAATGTCCCAATTGAAATAACGGGAGCTAGTTTTCTTGCTGTCAACAAAAAGACGGTTGAAGTAAAATCGCTACGCTTTTACTCATACGTGCGTTTTGCCTGTAATGCTCCGGTCGAAGTGACACTCCCCACTGGGGTGACAATCGGTAATCAACTACAAATGACAATAGAATATGATGATGCAAATAAGAAGAGCGGACGTGTCGGATTCAGGCGTGGAAACTGGAATACGGGTAATAATATTACCTATGTAACTAAATTGAAATCAGGTACTGCGTCTGTTGAACTTAATCTACAACTTTATGCCTCGGAAACGAATCGTAGTGAAAAAGATCCTGTTACTTGGGCTGAAGCCATGGGGTATTGGGAAGAAGCGACTTGGATGCGTGTCGGCATTTATAATGAGGAGTTTTATAAAAGAGCCACTAAGGAAACTGGATGTAGGGCGTATTATCCTGAAGGGGTAAGTGCAAATGATGCAACAAGAGGAAAAGGATGCTGGAGATTAGCTACCATACGTGAAAATCAGGCGATTAATTCAGGTCAGTCATGGTGTATAGAAGAACATGATACAAATGCCAGAAAGGCGTATATAAGTTACGGATTCAATAACCTCATAGACAATTATAAAGAGGAAAAATATCTCTATAACTGTACTCTTGATGTCCGTCCCCCTGAAGTTTCAGACTTTATTGTTTCAAGTACGGATGTTCCTAATGTTACGAAAGAAAACGCATCTTCTGTATGTGCAAATTTAGGTGGTACTTGGCGGTTGCCCACAGGAAAAGAAATGAATTATGTTTTCTTGAATGCCGGAACCAACGGACTTCCCAATAATTTCTTCTCGGACAGCTATTGGGGAAAGAATGATGATGGCACATTTATAGTAGCCACTATGAGCGATCCGGATGGAAGTGATACGACTGATGAACTGCGGAATCAGAAACATACGGTACGTTGTGTGAAACTACGTTATCCCTCTCTTTGATAAAAAAGTACAGATATGATAGTAAAAAAGAAATATATTCAATTACTCCTGTTTGTATTGCTTTTCTCTTTTGGAGCTTGCAATAGTGATGAAATGTCGGAGAACAACGATCCGAGAGATGTACAGGAACAAATGGTTTTGAGGCTGAGCGTACAACAAGAATCTGTTATACATACGCGGGGGATAGTTGTTCCTGCCGATGAAGCGAAGGTGGAAAGTATGGACTTCCTAATATTCGACCATAAGGGAGATCTTGTTTATCATCAGCACCCTGATTTGGAATGGACTGGGAATGAATATAAGACGACGGTGAACATATCTTCAGCCACAGGAGAACATACATTGTATCTGATAGCCAATTATCCGATGGAGGAAGGGACAATACATACTTTGCAGGAGTTGGAAAATAAGATATGCACAAGTACGGAAGCACTTGTAAAACCGCCTTTTGTAATGGCTACCAGACGCATAACTCTTTCATCACTCAATATGATGAATATTCGTAATGCCATGGAAAGTGACGGCAGTAATGGTTTCAGTTTAAAACGGAATGTGGCGAAATTCAGTGTGGAAGTAACAGCCGGCAATTTTAAATTGATTTCAATAGATTGGTTGGGTTGTCCTGTATCAGCTTCAGTATTGGCAGACGTGGATTATATCAGTCCTTCTACTTTGTCTGTCAGTAATCTTGCTCCTTTGTCAACTCCTATTTATCTGTATCAGATTCGGAATATGGGTTTGGATGCTCATAAGGGATTTCATATTGTTGTACGTGGAAAATATAAAGCAACGGATGGGACAGAAAGGGAGGGATACTATAAACTCCGTCTGTGTACAAAAGACAAAGTTCCGTTGACTTCAATTACAGGCAATGATTACTATAAACTGACTATCGGGAGTGTTAAGGGATTTGGTGCTAATTCATTCGAGAATGCGGAGAAAAATGGATTTACTAATGATATGGAAGCATACATATTATTAGAGTATAACGGTACGTATGATTATAAGGAGAATTATTTATGGAATGGTTATCAGATGGGATTTGAAAATTCCCATTGGATTATATACAGTAATGAAACCTTGAATTCTTTTGTGTTAGGCCATTTCTACCGGTGCATCCGGGATGAATCATTGGAGAGTTACACTACGTTTGACCCGGATTACCCCAATCTTCAACGTAGATTGATAACAGTGAAAGCAAACGGGACAGAAATAACAGGGGAGACAGTTTGTAATGATACTCCTGATAATCCTGTTGAGATGGACTTATGTTTCACGGAACCGAGTGAAAAAGCAGGTACGGAATACTCTTTTACGAGTATTATCCAATATGGAGTCCTACAAAAAACGGTGACTGTTGAACGCTATCCCTCTATTGGCCAGTCATATACAGTGCTTCCCATGCCATATACGCATTATGGGGAAGTCGTTGGTTTATCTGATTGGATTGGGATAGCTGAACAGCGACATGAAGGAGCCATTCTTCACCCCCTGTTAGACTCTGTTAATGATTATATTTTTGTCCATATAAAGGAAAATAATACAGGTAATGCGCGTGAAGGAAAAGTGCGTCTGTTTGGCAGAAATGGGTATTTCGAACTTCGGATACGTCAGGAAGGATAATGCAAATAGTGTTAAGAATGAAAGGAGATATGAGGATGAATATATTAAACGATATTTTGGAAAAAGAAGGTGATAATCGAGGCTTTGTTTATTTGTATTATCTAGAGGATTCATGGAAAGCATTCGGATATTCTGCTTTTTGTCTGTCTTTACTTTATCCGGGGATGAAAATCGTGAAATGTGATAATCCGGATATTATATGCTTTTGTATGTGTATATCGGATGACTGTCTGATAGAAATATTCGAGATGAGCCGGATATATGTCGGGAATGAATGTATAGAAATGAAAGTGCCGGAAAGGATTTGTGGTGGAGAAAACGAGTATGTCAAATGGTGTAATGAATTGTGCTTGAACTTGTAGAATTATGAATAAACGAAGATTAAGATTATTACACCTTTTAAGATTGGTAATACATCAGAAATATATAAGACTTCTTTATATTACTTTAGGCGTGTTTCTACTTTTATGTACTTGTTCTGCCAATTCTGGTAAATCAAATATTATGGCAAAGCAACAAAAAGACAGCATACTGATAGAGCGCTTTTGGGATACGTATGATTTTACAGATACTATCCGGTTAAGCAGCTCTGCCACTACCGAAAAGATGCTGGTGGATTATCTTTCTCAATTGTCGGAATTGACAGAGGAAAGGGCTTTTGAAAATATCAGGAAATTGGTGTTGAAGACTAAAGTTAATAAGGTCGTAAACCGTTGGTTTCTACAACGGTTGGAGCATCATCTATATGAACCTGATTCGTCACTACGGAATGATAGTTATTATATTTCAGTATTGGAGGAAGCATTAACATCTGGACACTTAGATGGAATGATGCGTATACGTCCTTTGTATCAATTGAAAATGCTTAAAAAGAACCGGATAGGGATAAAAGCTGCTGATTTTACTTTCATTCTTTCTACGGGAGAACTTCAGAATTTATGGGATATTTCCGCTAAATATACATTATTACTGTTTTATGATCCGGACTGTATTTATTGTCGGCAATCAATGATGGAACTGTCTGAATCATCGATAATAAATTCCTTCTTGCAACATAGTGGATTATCCCTATCGCAACTTGCTCTTGTTACGATTTGTATGGAAGGTGAAATAGATATGTGGAAAGAATATCAGCAGTCTCTTCCTTCTGTGTGGATAAACGGTTATGATGTCAGGAAGGTGTTGACTGAAAAAGAACTATATTTCTTACGTTCTCTTCCCTCGATATATTTGTTGGGAGAGGACAAGCAAGTATTATTGAAAGAACCCTCTTCTATAAGTGAAGTTACCAGTTATTTATTAAATAAGTATGATGATATATAATAGTGGCATAAGAAAAATGGAATCATGACTTTTCCGCTGCCTGTGAAGGTAGCCTATTGTTTGTTTTGTTTGTGTGTGCATCTTTTTCCCGGTGGGGAAGAAGGTGCACTTTTTTATTATGATATTTATTAGTTTGAATATGTTTGTTTATTTATTATTCTCCCCCAGGTATTGATTTTGTCGCTTTTTTCTGCTTTTCGTCGTTTTCTTGTCGTTTATTTAGTTCCTCTATGTCAGTTGTATATGTCTGAAATGCTTTTTAGTACTTTTCTGATGAGGTTATTAGGTGTCGTTTCATCTCCGTGGAAGATGCTGCATCTTTGCATCGTTAACGTTAGCGAAGTGATAATTAAAACAGTATTTATTTAAAAAAGAAAAGTAGTATGGCTATTAGATTTAGAAGGGTGTCTCGCCTGTGTGACCCTACAAATAAAGAAGCAGGAAAGAAAGTGTATCCGGTGATTTCTTATCAGTATGATACGAGTGCAACGTTGGATGAGTTTGCAAAGGAGATTGCGTCTGCTTCCGGTGTCAGCGAGGGTGAAACGATTAGTGTATTGAAGGATTTTCGTACGTTATTGAGAAAGACATTGCTGGGTGGCCGTTCGGTGAATATCGCCGGTCTGGGATATTTTTACCTTTCTGCCCAAAGCAAAGGGACGGAGAAGGCGGAAGATTTTACGATCGCTAATATTTCAGGGCTTCGTATCTGTTTTCGTGCTAACTCGGATATTCGTCTGTTTACCGGGACGACTACCCGTTCGGATGGATTGAAGTTCAAGGATTTGGATCATATTAATGATTCGGGTAGTGTTGGTGACGGTTCGGATGATGGGGGTGAAACTCCGGATCCGGATGGTGGTTCGGGTGGTAATGGTGAAGCACCAGACCCAGCTGCTTGATTCATGAGCCGTTGAGAACTGTCTGGTTTGTATGGAATGGGGCTTCGGCCTCATTCTTTCTTTATAACTACGTAAAAATGATTGAATATGCAAATAACTACAATCCTTGCTTTTATTACCGCTATGGGTGGTTTGGAAGCAGTGAAATGGTTAGTGAGGTATCTCACTTGTCGTAAGACGGATGCACGGAAAGAGGAAGCGTCCGTGAACAGTATGGAAGAAGAAAATCGCCGTAAGAAGGTGGACTGGCTGGAAGAACGGCTGACTCAACGTGACGAGAAGATAGACGGGCTTTATATTGAACTTCGCAAGGAGCAGGAAGAGAAGATTGACTGGATACATAAATGTCATGAAGTGGAGTTGATACAGAAGGAGTCGGAAGTGAAGAAGTGTGAGATTAGAGGGTGTGTGAAACGTATGCCACCTTCGGATTATTAACTGGTGCGTTTGAACTAATAATGAATAATCATGAGAAATATAGATTCTATCATAGTACATTGTTCGGCTACGAAAGCCGGACAGGATTTTACTGCCACAGATATTGACCGTTGGCACCGGGAACGTGGGTTCAACGGTATCGGGTATCACTATGTGATCCGTTTGGATGGGAAATTGGAAAAGGGGCGGGATGTGGCTTTGTCCGGTGCTCATTGTAAAGGTTGGAATGAGCAGAGTATCGCGATATGTTATATCGGTGGATTGGATGAGAACGGGCGTCCGGCAGATACCCGGACGAATGCTCAAAAACGGGTGCTTTATCAGATTATTATCGATTTGCAGTGGGAATATAATATTCTCCAAGTGTTGGGACATCGGGATACTTCACCGGATTTGAATGGTGACGGAGTGATTGAACCTTATGAATATGTGAAGGGTTGTCCCTGTTTTGATGTGAAGGAGTTTTTGAGGAGTGGGAGGGAGTTACTGTTTGTATTGTTGGTGGCTTTGGTTGTGCCTGTATTGCTGTCGGGATGTAGGAGTAAGAAAGAGGTGATAAACAGGGAGAGTGAAGTTAGGGTTGATTCAAGTTTAAATAGTAGCTCCGGGAAAAGTCTTGTTAAAAATAAGGTTGCTTTAGAAAAGGATTCGGAGGTGGTGGAGGAGCATATCGAACAGGTGCTGTTTGTGTTTCCTGTGGATACGCTTGGATTGAAGGTTGGGATGGCGGTAAAGACTGTGGTGGATAGGAAAAACGTTAATGAGAAACAACTTCTTCAAGAAGTGAATTCACAGTCTGTGAGCTTATCGGATATGAGCGCTAAGACAGAGATTCATAAAACGGGAGTTGAGAAAACTACTAATAGGATAATCGGAGGTGGGTATTGGTACGGAATTATTTTGCTGGTTCTGGTTATTGTGTGTTGGATTTGCAAAGTGAAGAGGAAGTGAGATGTTGTTTGTCTGGTACAAAACTAGTTTGATGAAAAATGGAGTCATGGTAGTGCTGTCTGTGAAACTGTGTACTTTTTTGTGGAATTTGTATGTGTATTCCCGTGGAAATGCGTATCTTTGAATAATCAAAATAGAGGAAAAATCATGGACGGGATATTACGTAAACTTCCTATTGGAATACAGACTTTTGCAGAGATTCGTGAAGAAAATTATCTCTATGTAGATAAGACTGCTTTTGTGTGGCGAATAGCTAACACAGGTAAACCTTATTTCTTGAGCCGTCCTCGTCGTTTTGGCAAGAGTCTTCTTCTTTCTACTTTTGAAGCTTATTTCGAAGGTAAGAAAGAATTATTTGAAGGGTTGGTCATAGCTAATATGGAAAAGGAATGGAAGACATATCCGGTATTTCATTTGGATTTAAACGCGGAAAAATATGATTCTCCCCAGGCTTTAGTCGAAATTCTTAGCAGGCAGTTGACGCAATGGGAACTGAAATATGGCAAAGGGGAGGATGAGGAAACTCTCTCCGGACGTTTTGCGGGTGTAATTCGCCGAGCCTGTGAACAGTCTGGTCGTGGAGTCGTAGTCTTGGTGGATGAATATGATAAACCTTTGTTGCAGGCATTGGGTGATGACGTTTTGCTTGATGACTATCGTAAGACATTGAAGGCCTTCTATGGTGTACTGAAAAGTTCTGACCGGTATCTTCGTTTTGTTTTCCTTACCGGTGTGACTAAGTTTGCGCAAGTCAGTGTGTTCAGTGATTTGAATCAACTGAATGATATCAGTATGAAGCCGCAGTATGCCACCATTTGTGGTATTACGCGACAAGAATTGAAGGATACTTTTATTCCTGAACTGAATCGATTGGCAGAAACGAATGAACTGACTTATGAAGAAACATTGAACAAGATGACGGCTTTATATGACGGCTATCATTTTTGTGAGTTTGCGGAAGGAGTATTCAATCCATTCAGTGTGCTTAATGTTTTTGACGGGTATAAGTTTAGCAACTATTGGTTTCAAACCGGTACTCCTACTTTTTTAGTCGAACTGCTTAAAAAGAGTGAGTATGATTTGCGTACGTTGATTGATGGGGTAGAAGCCAATGCTTCTTCGTTTATGGAATATAGGGTAGATGCTAATAATCCGATTCCGTTGATTTATCAGAGTGGCTATTTGACTATAAAGGGGTATGACAAGCGTTTTGGAAACTACCTGCTGAAATTTCCCAATGATGAAGTACGATATGGATTTATGGATTTTTTGGTTCCTTATTACACATCAGTGGTAGATGATGAACGGGGTTTTTATCTTGGTAAATTTGTACGTGAATTGGAGAGTGGTGATGTTGATGCTTTTCTTACCCGCTTGCAGGCTTTCTTCGCAGATTTCCCTTATGAACTGAATGAAAAGACCGAACGACATTATCAAGTTGTATTTTACTTAGTATTCAAATTGATGGGACAATTTACCGGAGCAGAGGTTCGTAGTGCCCGCGGACGGGCGGATGCAGTGGTGAAAACTCCGAAGTATATTTATGTATTTGAATTTAAACTGAATGGTACTGCCGAACAGGCTTTGCAGCAGATTGATGAAAAAGGCTATCTGATACCTTATCAGGTAGACGGGCGTGAGTTGGTTAAAGTTGGAGTGGAGTTCAGTGCAGAAAAAAGGAATATAGACCGGTGGTTGTATTAGCTCGATAACCATGTTGTTAAAGGAGTTACGGAGCCGTTTGAGATTGTTCAAGCGGCTCTTGTCTTGCGGGTAGTTCTTTTAATTTTCGATGTTATATTCTATTACAGGAATCGACAACTGGGTGAAGAAACAGGATAAGTCAAAGTTAGCTTGTGCATAGCCCTTGTGGTTGCCACATAAAGCATACTTTTATCAATATTGGAATGATAGTTCTTATCATCTGTTTGCGGAATGATTACTTCGTCAAATTCCAGTCCTTTCGCCATATGGGCGGAAGTGATGATAATCCCTTTTACATAAGCAGAACTTTGATTTGACAAAAGTGAGATGTCGTTTGCATATATCTGGAGCTTTTGAACAAGTTTTTTTGCTTGGGATTCTGTTTTGCAGATGATCCCTAATGAGGTATAATGGGAGTTCCTGAAGGAGTTTACTAAATCCGCAATACCTTGGATCTCTTCTTCCGTATTTTTGAATGGAAGAATCTTGGGGTGTTCCCCATGTCTCATAATCGGTTCTAATTCATTGTTCGGTTGAATTTTTTGTGTAAAACTGGTAATCTCAAAAGTAGAACGATAGCTTTTGCAAAGTTTCATAATTTCTCCTGTTGCAAATGCTTTTTGAATCATACCGGCAGTGGAAGAACCATAAGGATTGACGGATTGGAAAGTGTCTCCAAGAATTGTTTTTCGACACGGATAAAGTTTTTGAATCACCTTGTATTGTATGGGAGAATAGTCTTGCATTTCGTCTATCAGAAGGTGTTTGACGTAAGATTGGGCGTTGTTCCCATTTAATGCGATATGCAGATAAGCCAAAGGGGCTAAATCTGCATATTCCAGTATGCGGTTTTTGCGTGTCTTGAACATCTCCGGTTTTCCGATCCACTCAAAAAAGTCTTTATAGATTTGGAGATCGTTATTGCCTACGAACATCTTTTTTATCTCTTTCTTTAGTTGGTTTTTCTCCGGAGTGCTAACTGTGAGATTATATTGTAGTTGCATCATTTCCAGAATATAATCTGTCATAGGCTCAAATCGTTGACGTATGGGATAGCGATGGAATCGTTTGAACTGCTCGTTAATAAATTCAGCGGGAATAGTGATGCTTTTTGTGAGTTTTACATCTGTGGCTTTGAAATAGTTGTTTTCCATATAAAGGATGAACTTGTCAAGTTGTGATATAAACTCGAAGGAGGCTTTGTATTGTATCCGTTTGATAAAGTCTTGTGTCGGCTTTTCCAATAATTCTGTTACTTGTTCAAAGAAAGTCTGGCATTTATATTTGTTGTCAAGTACATTTGAGAGAATTTGTTCCATGCTGGTTTCGGGAACGGTCTCTTCGCCAAGTTCCGGAAGTACATTCGATATGTAATCGGCAAATACTTTATTGGGTGAGATAATTAATATGTCTTTGGAAGAAATCTGCCCTTTCTGCGCGTAAAGCAGGTAGGCGATACGATGGAGGGCAATAGATGTTTTCCCTGAACCGGCAACGCCTTGTATGATAAGTACGGCGGCATTTTCATTGCGGATAATCCGATTTTGTTCCCTTTGGATGGTCGTAACTATATTCCTCATTTTGTTGTCGGCATTGGAGCATAGTTCTTTTTGCAGAATATCGTCATGAACAGTTACGGAACTTTCAATCATATACTCCATATTTCCTTTACGAATACGGTACTGGCGTTTGAGCAAGATTGTTCCATTAATTTCACCTGCCGGAGAAGAATAGGTCGCTTCGCCTAATTCATGATCGTAGAACATGCTTGAAATAGGAGCTCGCCAATCGTAAATCAGATTTCGTTTTTGCTTGAAATCATAGAAAGTGTGTATTCCTATATAGATCGGACTAACTTGGCTTTTGTCTTTCTTTTCCTGAAAGTCGATTCGTCCGAAATAGGGGATATCCAGTATTTTGCTTAGTCGCCTGCGTTTGTCAATTACGTTTTCGCCTAATGCAAAATGATTTAATATGCTTTCGCGCATGGAACGGATTTCGTGGGGATCAATATCTTTGTTCGACCATAGATAATCCTTGTACTCCTGCAGGGTGTCTATATGCTCTTTGACGGAAGTACTGGTGGTGTTGATTGTATCATGGATAGTGGTTATGACTTGCTGTAAATACTCTTTTTCCTGTTTCTCTGTTTGATTGAATATCATAATCTCTTTTTAGTTGTATGGTGAAGAATTGAATTTGCGGACAAAGTTAGCTCAACCCATTAAGGGATTAAATAGTTATTTATAGCTATATATGTATCCTTTTTCCTATTTTTGCATACTTACTTAATAAGGAAAAAGATGAATATTCTTGAATTGGCAAAACGTAACCAGCAGAAAGCTTGGGAGATTATAGAGGATACCCGTATTGTTCGGATATGGGAGGGGATTGGTGCCAAAGTGAATCTGGTAGGTTCGTTGCGTACAGGATTATTGATGAAACATCGGGATATTGATTTTCATATTTATACTTCCCCTTTGGATTTGTCTGCCAGCTTTCGGGCGATGGCTGAATTGGCGGAAAATACGTCCGTAAAGAAGATTGAATATACGAATTTATTACATACAGCAGAAGCGTGTATAGAGTGGCATGCATGGTATCAGGATATGGAAGGAGAACTCTGGCAAATGGATATGATTCATATCCAAGAAGGCTCTCGTTATGATGGCTATTTTGAAAGGGTGGCCGAACGCATTTCTGCGGTATTGACAGATGAAATGAGACTGGCTATCCTGAAATTGAAATACGAAACGCCTGATACGGAAAAGATTATGGGAGTGGAGTATTATCAAGCTGTGATTCAGGATGGTGTACGTAGTTATCCGGAATTTGAGGAATGGAGAAGATTGCATCCGGCGGTGGGTGTGGTAGAATGGATGCCTTAGACAGACTGGTAGCTTCGGGAAGAGTGCGTATGGGTTAATTAACTTAGTAGTCCGGTTTCCTGTCCCAAACGAATGGCTTCGATAGAATTTTGCACACCTAATTTGCGTAACAGGTTCTGCCGGTGAATATTGACAGTGTGAATACTGATACATAGCTTGTCTGCAATCTCTTTACTTAACAACCCTTTTTGAATAAGCCGTAATATCTCTATTTCCCGATTAGTGAGGTTGAGCGAAGAAGGCATTAGCAAAGAGGAAGGAGAGAAGAATTCTCCGTTCTTCAGATTTAGGACAGTGCAGTCTACTGTTTCGGAATGTTTTTGGTCGGGTGAAATATCCATATTGCCTATTACGAGCCATGCTTTGCCGTTACGGTCTTGTTCCAAAACTTGATGTCGGCTAGTGACACGTATATATTGTTGCTTGGCATTGAGTATACGGAAACTGTAAATGTTGGAATAGTTGTTTCGCTGTTCGAGAGGCAGACTGTAAATGAACTGGCTTAACGTGACCTGTAATGCTGCCAGTTGCGCACGGTCGTCCGGATGAATACGTGATTCTAAATAATCTCCCTGCTTTTCCAAAGTTTCTATCTTGTGACTGTCATACCCCAGTAAATCAACGAAATTCGAGGATGCATACGTGTAATTGCATTTGTAAACATCGACAACAAATGTGCAGTTGTGACAGATTTTTGAAAGTTGGTGAAGTATGGATTTATCCCGTTCCCACACAGCGTAATCAATATCGGTAGCAGACAAGCATTGCTTTGCCCACATTTCTTCCCGAGTGATATTGTTTGATTTATTCATAGCGAATGTTTTTGGGTACTGATAATCTGTTTTGAGAAATCGTTTATTTACCAATCAATTTCTTCTATTCCCTTGCTATGCAAGAAAGCATTGGCTTTACTGAAGTGTTTACAACCGAAGAAACCATATTCGGCAGAGCGGGGAGAGGGATGAACAGTGGTTAGTACCAGATGTTTGTTGGTATCTATCAAAGATCGTTTCTCTTTCGCATAACTTCCCCAAAGCATAAATATCAAATTCTCCCGTTTTTCACTTAGTTTCCTGATAACTGCGTCTGTGAAGATTTCCCAACCCATATTTCGATGAGAACCGGTTTCGTGCGCACGTACAGTAAGAACAGAGTTTAGCGGGAATACACCTTGAGCTACCCAACGATCCAAATTACCAGAAGTTGGAATTGGCTTTCCCAAATCTTGGTGTATTTCTTTGAAGATGTTGCTTAGTGAACCTGGGATAGCTACTCCATCAGGCACAGAAAAACAGACTCCATAATATTGTCCGGGATTGGGATAGGGGTCTTGTCCAAGGATAACTACTTTTACCTTTTCGAAGGGACAGGAATTGAATATATGAAAAATCTGATGTCCGAGAGGGAGGACGTGTGCCCGTTTGTATTCATCTTTGACGAATGTAACCAACTTTTCGAAGTATGGTTTGTCAAATTCTTCTTGTAATTGTTGTTTCCAACTTGGTTCTATTCTGACATCCATAAAGTGGGACTTGATAATTTATGTAATGGCAAAAGTAGATATATTACAAGAGAATATCAAGAATGATAGGCAAAATTGTGTATCTCGCCGATTTAGGATGAATTGTGTGCTAATAAATGATAATTATCGTCTTTCTTCCGAAAAAGAACGGGCATAAATGTATTATTCTGATTTATTGTGTTACCTTTGTACCAAGAGTTTGAGTTACGAATCATTATCGTATAGTTCTTCTTTATAATATTTTATTAGCAAGCAGTCCTTGTCTTTAATTATCCTCCTCACTCCAAATTAGTATTTATTTTAATAAAATTTTAAATGAACATTTACATTTCAGGTTTAAGCTATGGCACTAATGATGCTGACTTAACAAATTTATTTGCAGAGTTTGGAGAAGTTTCTTCAGCTAAAGTAATTTTTGACAGAGAAACTGGTAGATCCAGAGGATTTGCTTTCGTAGAAATGCCGAATGATACAGAAGGACAAAAAGCAATTGACGAACTGAATGGAGTTGAATACGACCAGAAAGTTATTTCAGTAAGCGTGGCACGTCCTCGTACTGAAAGACCGTCTAACGGTGGTGGCCGTGGTGGTTATAATAACTCTAGAAGATATTAATATCCGAATAAAAGCAGAAGATAATATCTTCTGCTT
>NZ_JADPLO010000006.1:117649-162396 GCF_015667765.1 Bacteroides sp. 1001302B_160321_D4
TTATTTCCGTTTCATGATTCAACGGAGGAATCTTCTGATTGACACAGGGGAAGACAAAAAATCATATTACATTTAAGTTCTGCTAATTCTGGCTCTTTTTCTGTGCAATATCAGGAATATCTACTCCTGCACTTTCCATTCTGAAAATAGATTTATTAGACTTTTTTGTAATACACAATACTCTTGAAGAAGTCAGGAGTAAAGGTTTAATAAATTACACCCAACAAGGCAAATAGTCAATGACAGGGCCAATCTTGAGCGCTTGAATAAAGTGTGCTCACACTGTTTATCTTGTTCAATTGCTCTAAAGCAAAATAAAACATATGAAATCATTCTTTATAGGAAATATTGAGATAAAAACACCTGTAATACAAGGTGGAATGGGAGTAGGTATCTCGCTCTCGGGTTTGGCTTCGGCAGTAGCAAACGAAGGAGGAGTAGGCGTTATATCATGCGCAGGTTTAGGTTTGTTATACCCCAAAGGGAAAGGTACTTATCCTGAAAAATGTATTAACGGGCTGAAAGAGGAAATCCGGAAAGCACGTGCGAAAACAAAAGGTATTATTGGCGTAAACGTCATGGTTGCTTTATCGAATTATGCGGATATGGTGCGCACCGCAATCGAGGAAAAGATTGATGTGGTATTTTCCGGTGCCGGGCTTCCACTCGACCTGCCTTCATATCTGACTCCGGAGAGTACAACCAAGCTAGTGCCTATTGTATCTTCTTCACGAGCAGCCAAAATCATCTGCGATAAATGGCAGAAGAACTATAATTATCTGCCCGATGCAATCGTGGTGGAGGGGCCTAAAGCCGGTGGACATTTAGGATTCAAAAAAGAACAATTACAGGATCAGCATTATGCTTTGGAAACTTTGATTCCGGAAGTGGTAATGATTGCATCCAGCTATAAAGAACAGAAACAGATTCCGGTGATTGCCGCCGGCGGCATTTCGACGGGTGAAGATATTGCACATTTTATGGGACTGGGAGCTGCAGGGGTACAAATGGGAAGTATCTTTGTTACCACCCAGGAATGTGACGCGTCCGAGACGTTCAAGGAAGTATATATTCACTCCAAGTCCGAAGATGTTCTTATTATTGAAAGTCCTGTGGGAATGCCAGGACGAGCTATTGACGGGGAATTTATTCACAATGTGAATAGTGGACTGGAGAGGCCTAAGAGTTGCTCATTCCATTGTATCAAAACATGTGATTATACAAAAAGCCCTTATTGCATTATTAAGGCTTTATATAATGCAGCCAAAGGAAATATGAAAAAAGGCTATGCTTTTGCCGGTAGCAATGCTTTTCTCGCTGAAAAAATCAGTAGTGTAAAAGAAGTAATGAGTACACTGGAGCGCGAGTTTTTCTTGGCAACCCATAAACTGGCTTAACCTACGGGATTTTCATTCCCATGATGGAGTTTGTCAGTCCCTTTACAATATAAATTAATAGCTGTTTTGATACAGCAAAAACAACAATTATGACATTTAAAGAATTAAATATAACCGAACCGATTTTAAAAGCTATTGAAGAAAAAGGATATGCAGTGCCCACTCCCATTCAGGGAGAGGCAATTCCGGCTGCATTAGCAAAAAGAGATATATTAGGCTGTGCGCAAACGGGAACAGGTAAAACTGCTTCGTTTGCTATTCCCATTATACAACATTTGCAAATGAATAAAGAGGCAGCCAAGTGCCGGGGGATTAAAGCGTTGATTTTGACGCCCACCCGTGAACTTGCCTTGCAAATAAGTGAATGCATTAATGATTATGCCAAATATACCCAAGTGCGGCATGGGGTTATTTTTGGCGGAGTAAATCAACGTCCTCAAGTTGACATGTTACACAAAGGAATTGATATCCTGGTTGCTACACCGGGACGTTTGCTTGACTTGATGAATCAGGGACATATCCATCTGGATAAGATACAATATTTTGTACTTGATGAAGCAGACCGTATGCTTGATATGGGATTTATTCATGATATCAAGCGGATATTACCAAAACTTCCGAAAGAAAAACAGACTTTATTCTTCTCCGCTACAATGCCTGATACAATTATTTCTTTAACGAATTCTTTGTTGAAGAATCCTGTACGAATCAGCATAACTCCGAAATCATCGACTGTGGATGCTATTGAACAGATGGTTTATTTCGTAGAGAAAAAGGAAAAGAGTCTTTTACTGGTTTCGATTTTGCAAAAATCAGAAGATCAGTCGGTGTTGGTATTTTCACGTACGAAGCATAATGCTGATAAGATCGTAAAGATACTGGGCAAGGCGGGAATTGGTAGCCAGGCGATTCATGGAAATAAAAGTCAGGCAGCGCGGCAGTTGGCTTTGGGCAATTTCAAGTCGGGCAAAACACGTGTGATGGTGGCTACTGATATTGCAGCCAGAGGTATCGATATTAACGAACTTCCTTTAGTTATCAACTATGATCTTCCTGATGTGCCGGAAACGTATGTGCATCGTATCGGACGTACCGGAAGAGCCGGGAATACAGGGACAGCACTGACATTCTGCTCGCAGGAAGAGCGTAAACTCGTTAATGATATTCAGAAACTGACGGGTAAGAAGCTGAATAAAGCCAGTTATACTATTTGAAATCAACAAATAACAATCTCTTTAAAATTAATATAAAACTAAATATAAATTCTATGGCAAAATCCATGACAGTTGGTAAACGTGAAAATGAAAAGAAAAGACTCGCTAAACGAGAAGAAAAACTGAAAAAGAAAGAAAGCAAGAAATTATCGGGCAGCTCAAATAGCTTTGAGGATATGATTGCCTATGTAGATGAGAACGGAATGATAACTTCGACTCCTCCGACAGAGGATATAAAGAAGGAAGAAATTAATCCGGATGAAATAATTATAGCAACTCCTAAAAAGGAAGAAGAGGAGCCAACGATCTTGAGAGGACGGGTTGAGTTTTTTAATGAGTCAAGAGGATTTGGCTTTATTAAAGACCTTTCAGGTGTTGAGAAATACTTTTTTCATGTAAACAATGTCATTGGCAATATTGCAGAAAATAATATCGTAACATTTGACCTTGAGCGTGGAGTGAAAGGTATGAATGCGATCAATATCTCTTTGGAAAACAAATCTACATCGGAAGATTTAGCTCAATCTAAACCTGTATAGGGAAGTGTATATTCTGCTTGTGTGTAAAATAAAAAACAAAATAATTAGAGATATGAAAAAAGGTAATATAATGCGTGATGTTATTTCATCCAGTCAGTTTACTGAAAATGTTATTAAAGAGTACAAAAAGGGTTTGGGAGATATGGTATTGGTAGCAATAACTCCGCGGACTACCATTGAACTTCCTGCGCATTTGACTCAAGCAGAAATAGATGCTCGTGTGGAGATTTATAAAAAACTGCATAGTTCTAAAGTATAGGCGGTTGCAAATTGCAATACGAGGAATAAAAAAATCCCTTGAACTTCAAAAGTTCAAGGGATTTTTTTATTACCGAATCGATAGTGGTGCCACCAGGAATCGAACCGGGGACACAAGGATTTTCAGTCCTTTGCTCTACCAACTGAGCTATGGCACCTCGTGCTTGTTCGGTCCGGTAATATCTCTTTTGCGGTTGCAAAGGTAGTGAAACTTTTGGATTCTGCAAGCCTTATGGAAATAAAAAACACTGATAAAAAGTTAGTCGGCTAATTATCAGTGTTGTATAAGATGAAAATATTTCAGGTATGTGATGAAATCTATTGCTTATCTTCTTTTAATGGATTCCATCCCTGTGCTTTTAGTTCGAATTCTTGTCCATCACGGGTAATCAATGCACAGCCAAGTTCGGGTTTGGTAATATGTCCGATGAGACGAACTCCTTCCATTTGTGAAATTTTCTCATGATCGGCGATGGAAACAGTAAAGAGTAGTTCATAATCTTCTCCACCATTCAAGGCACAAGTCGTAAGATTCATGTTAAACTCTTCAGCCATAACAGCTGTCTGATAATCGATTGGGATGTGCTCCTCGTAAACGCGGCAACCAGCATTGCTTTGTTTGCAGATATGCATCAGTTCTGATGACAGGCCGTCGGAAATGTCCATCATAGAAGTAGGGACAATATTGGCGGCTGCCAATTTCTCAATGATATCTTTGCGCGCTTCCGGTTTCAATTGGCGTTCTAATAAATACTCTTTGCCGGAGAAATCCGGTTGGACATCTTTATCACCTTGCAATACGACTTTTTCACGTTCCAAAAGTTGTAAACCCATATAGGCTGCTCCCAAGTCGCCGCTGACGCAGATCAGGTCAGTGTCTTTGGCTCCATTACGGTAAACTACTTTATCCTTATCGGCATCGCCGATACAAGTAATGCTGATAGCAAGACCTGTCAGAGAAGAAGTGGTATCGCCTCCCACAATGTCGACATTGTATTGCTGGCAAGCCAGACGGATACCGGAATAAAGTTCGTCCATATCTTCCACGCTGAAACGCTTGGAAAGACCAAGAGATACCGTAATCTGCCGGGGAGTACCGTTCATGGCATAAATATCGGAGAAATTAACTACTGCTGATTTATATCCCAAATGCTTCAAGGGAACATAAGTCAGGTCAAAATGCACACCTTCCATAAGCAGGTCGGTTGTTACCAGTACTTGCTTTTCTGAAGGGTAGGAGAGAACGGCGGCATCGTCGCCCACTCCATATTTGCTGGATTCGTTTTCCAGTTTGATTCCCTCGGTGAGGCGGTCAATCAGACCAAACTCACCAAGAGATGCTATTTCAGTTCTCATAAATCGGGATGATTGTTTAGGCACGGTTGATAAGTTCACGCATGATCGTGGTCATTTTCGGTTGAGCAGCGTCAGCGGCTTTCTGAACTTCTTCGTGTGTTACTTCTACGATTTTTCCTTCTACTCCTAAGTCGGTAATGACGGAAATACCAAAAACTTTGATACCACAATGGTTGGCTACGATAACTTCCGGAACGGTAGACATACCAACTGCATCAGCACCAAGGATATGGAATAGTTTATATTCGGCAGGAGTTTCGAAAGTAGGACCTTGCGTACCAATATACACTCCGTGTTGTACTTTAATTCCTTTTTCTTTGGCAATCTCGTCAGCCTTACTAATCAGTTCCTTGCAGTATGCTTCGCTCATGTCCGGGAAGCGAGGTCCGTAAGGGATATTTTTTCCGCGAAGCGGGTGTTCGGGGAAATAGTTGATATGGTCAGTGATAATCATCAGGTCACCGATTTCGAAATCTGCATTTGTACCGCCACTGGCATTGGATACAAACAAGGTTTTGATACCTAATTCACGCATGACACGTACAGGGAAAGTTACTTCTTTCATCGAATAACCCTCGTAATAGTGGAAGCGTCCCTGCATAGCCATGATATCCTTATTGCCTAGTTTGCCGAAAATCAGCTTACCGCTATGACCTTCGACGGTAGATACCGGGAAGTTGGGGATATCCGAATACTTTATTTCATACTTCTCGGTGATTTCGTTTGCCAAACTGCCAAGCCCGGTGCCTAGTATAATAGCAGTTTCCGGACTGGTATGCATCTTACCTTTCAGATAAGCTGCGGTTTCTTGTATTTTCTCTAACATAGTCAATAATATGTTGGTTAAATTTATCTTGTTGATTTTGTAATATTTCAATTTCAATAGGCAAGGCGTAGATAAATGGTTTCAATTCCTTGTCCAAAGCCGGATGGTTAATCAGGCGTGTTGCATCTTTCTCGGTGGTAATAATCAACCGGTGTTCTCCTTTCAGTTTATGAAACCGTTCTTTGATAAGCTGTATATCCCGATGAGTGAAATTGTGGTGATCGTCAAACGATAGTAAATCTATTTGTTTGGTACAACCTTCCAGTCTTTCGAGAATAGGGGCAGGTGAGGCAATTCCCGTCATCAATAATATATCAGTGTTTGTCAGTGAGGACAAAGCAACCTCATGGTTTGTCGAAATTGCATTTGTGTCCGGAGACATGGTAGGGAACACTGGTTGCAGGTTACCATACCGGAACGATGAGAAGAATAACTGTTGATATGGATAAAGGTTCAGCCGTTTCGTGATAATGTTATAATCAATAGGCTTGATGTCTTGCGGGCATTTGGTGACAATAACGATTTGCGCCCGATTCTTGCCGCTAATTGGTTCACGAAGCCGTCCTGCGGGGAGCAAAGTGTCATCACAGAATAATCGGTGATAATCCGTTAACAGAATACTCAATCCCGGTTTGACGTATCGGTGCTGGAAAGCATCGTCCAATAGGATAACATCTATTGAAGGCTTTTGCAGTGCAAGCAACTTTTCTATGCCATGACAACGCTTTTCATCGACAGCTACTGTGACAGACGGGAATTTTTGATGCATCTGGTAAGGTTCGTCGCCAATGCTTCTTGCCGTACTTTCCGGAGTTGCCAATACATAACCTTTCGTGTGCCGTTTATATCCCCGGCTTAATACAGCTACCTTATATTGATTACAAAGAAACTTTATCAGATATTCAGTGTGCGGAGTTTTTCCTGTCCCTCCTACAGCGAGATTACCCACGCTGATAATAGGTATATCAAAACTCTTTGATTGAAGAACTTCCCAGTCAAAGAGTTTATTTCTCATCATTACCACTGCTCCGTAGAGCCAGGAGGCAGGGTAGAGCCACTTATGTATCTTGATAAAGTGTTCGTCCATGTATTACGGTTTATTTAATATTCAGTTCGAACGGAATACGTGCCTGAATCATGGATTGTTCTTGCAGATTTTTCAGTAAACCGAATTGCTGGTAGTACTCGCCTAATTTACTTTTCAGTAATTGTGATTCTACATAATTCGTCGGTTTCGTATCAAGCAGGGAAGACAGGAAATCTTGTTTCTCAGGATAAGACACAACGGTATAGCCTTCGATACCGGCTTTTGCAACAGCAATATCCAGTGCCTTGTCAATGCCACCTAATTCGTCTACTAATCCCAGTTCTTTAGCAGTTTCCCCAGTCCATACACGGCCTTCGGCAATCTTCTCGATAGCTTCCTTCGTCATGTGACGTCCTTCGGCACAACGAGTTACAAAGGTATCATATCCTTCAGTTATCATCATTTGAAGCAATGATTTCTCATCCTCGTTAAACGGACGCATGATATTTCCGAAATCAGCGTATTTATTCGTTTTTACGACATCATAACTTAAGCCGATTTTGTCAGTCAATCCTTTCACATTAGGAATCATACCGAAGATTCCGATAGAACCGGTCAGGGTAGTAGGCTCTGCAACAATCGTATCGGCAACGCAAGAGATATAGTAACCTCCTGACGCAGCATAATCACCCATAGAGACAATGACCGGTTTCTTTGTTTTCAGCTCTTTCACAGCATGCCAGATTTGTTCCGAGGCGAAAGCACTTCCACCTGGAGAATTGACACGGAGTACAACAGCTTTCACATCATCATTATCTTTCAATTTGCGCAGGTCACGAATTACTTTCGAACCGACAATCCCATCTTCGGAAGTTGCAGAGCTCGGATAGTCTGTAATTTCACCGGATGCATAATAAACAGCTACGATATTACCGCTTTTATCTTTCGGCACATTTTTCCTTACGTTCATCATGTCGCCCAATCCTAATATAGGAAGATTATCATCTTCATTGATCTCTACCAATTTCTTAAGATAATTACGCACATCATTGCGATAAATCAGAGTATCAGCCAATCCACATTTTACACTCTCTTCTGCCGGATAGAACATGAGCATGCGATCTGCATAAACATTCAGTGAGTCTACAGAAATATTACGTGAAGTAGATACCCCTTCCGTAACCTGTCCCCAGATAGAAGTGATAAATGTGGTAACCTGTTCGCGGTTGGCAGGACTCATTTCCGTAGCAATAAACGGCTCTACGGCAGATTTGTAAGTTCCCACCTTGAACACCTGCATCTCAACTCCTATTTTTTGCAGCAGATCTTTGTAGAACAGGGGAGCAGAGGCGATACCCCGCCATTCAATCATTCCTTTGGGATTGAGCAACACCTTATCGGCTGCGCTGGAAAGATAATAAAGTCCCTGCGTATAGGAGTCTGCATAAGCAATAACGAATTTTCCACTTTCTTTGAAGTCGAGCAGTGCGTTGCGGATTTCCTGCAAAGAAGCATAGGAGGTGCCTAATGAGTTTGCCTGTAGATAAATCCCTTTAATATTTTCGTTTTCTTTAGCCTTCTGGATGGAAGAAAGAATATCGTCCAGTCCGTACGTGTTAGAACCGTCACCCAACAACTGTGATAAAATATCCAGCGGATCTTCTTGCGTACGTTCAACCAACGTTCCGTTTAAGTCGAGCATCATTACAGAATTCTTTTTTACGATTGTTTCCGTGTCCGAAGCAGACATGATGCCAAACAACGTTACCATGCTGATTATAAATAATACAATACTTGACAAAATGATACCTGTCACCGTGGCAAGTGTAAATTTCAAGAAATCTTTCATTATACTTATTGTTTTTTGCGCCAGCTTGTTATTAAGCTAACAAAGATAAATAATTGAGTTGATATTTATTCAATAAGTCGTACGAATTTTTGTTTTATCACAGCGAATCCATATAAATAGGAACTTCCTTCATTTAAGATTTAAGTATATTTGTCTGTATCAAATCCTTTTAAATGAGAAGAAATCTCTAATTTTGTGGCACAACTATTAATACATTGAATAATACTATCATGAAAAAACTCACATCTATCCTTTTATTGCTTTTGTTTGTATGGACGGTACAAGCACAAACTGCTCGTGAAGAGATCCGTGCAAACCGGTATTTATCCGCTAATAATTATTATGCATATCCCACGCCTACTGCCAAGCAGACAGCTGCTCCTAAGGGGTACGAACCTTTTTATATCAGCACATATATGCGTCATGGTTCACGGTATTTGATTGATCCGAATGATTATCGTTTCCCCAAGCAAACTTTATTAAAAGCCGACTCTTTAAACAAACTTACTGCAACAGGTAAAAACACACTGGATATTGTTTTGCGCATGGCTGATATGGCGGAAGGTCGTCTTGGTGAACTGACTTCGGTGGGAGCACGCCAACACAGAGGAATTGCAAAGCGTATGTATACTAATTTCCCACAGATATTTGCGGATGGAACAGAAGTGGATGTCCGTTCCACAGTTGTCATCCGGTGTATATTATCCATGACATCCGAATGCCTCCAATTGCAGGCGATGAATCCTAATCTATGTATCAAGAATGATGCAAGTTACCATGATATGTATTACATGAATCCTCCTGCTAAGGATTTGAGTAAAATAGCTAGTTCCGATAAAGTGAAGAAGGTTCAGAAAGATTTTGAAGCTACCCATGTACGTCCGCAACGGTTGATGAAAACATTGTTTACAGACGAAGCGTATGTAAAAGCAAACGTTGATGAAGCGCGCCTGATGAGACGTCTTTTTGATTTGGCTTGTAATATGCAGAGTCATGATACAGATATGCAGCTATATTCTCTTTTCACGGATGAAGAGTGTTATGATTTATGGAGTTGTAACAACTTATATTGGTATCTGACACACGCTTGTTCTCCTGTAACGGATGGTTTGATGCCCTATCGGGAAGCCGACTTGTTGCGTAATATTTTAGATAGGGCAGATGCTGCTTTGAAAGAAGGTAAGAACCAGGCCACTTTAAGATTTGGTCATGAGTCTTGTCTGTTACCGTTAGTCGCTTTATTGGAACTGAATCATTATGGAGAATCTTACCCTGACGTAGAAAAGTTATCCGAACAATGGAGAGCGTATGATATTTTCCCGATGGCTAGTAACGTGCAATTCGTCTTTTTCCATAAAAAAGGAAGTAACGATGTATTGGTAAAAGTATTACTTAATGAAAAGGAAGCTAAACTACCGGTGAAAACAGACGTAGCTCCTTATTACCACTGGAAAGATGTAGAAAGCTACTATCGTGAAAAATTAGATAAATATCAGCATATATAATGCGACATTAACTTAACATTATTATATTTACCATGAGAAGAAAAACCCCTTTTATGGCTGCAACTCTGGCAGCAGGCTTGTTTTTTTATTCTTCTTGTACTCCGGCTGAAAAGACGGATACAAAAGATTATACTCAATACGTTAATACCTTTATCGGTGGCGCAGACAACGGGCATACATTTCCCGGCGCATGTTATCCTTTCGGTATGATACAGACCAGCCCTGTGACGGGTGCAGTCGGTTGGCGTTACTGTTCTGAATATGTTTATGAGGATTCTCTGGTTTGGGGATTTACACAGACACATTTGAATGGAACAGGCTGTATGGATTTAGGCGATATTCTGGTGATGCCGGTCACTGGCACACGTGCCCGTGCGTGGGATGCTTATCGCAGTCATTTCCCTAAAGATAAAGAAGCGGCTACTCCGGGATATTACACTGCAGAGCTCTCTGATCCACAGGTAAAAGCAGAACTGACTGCCTCTATCCATGCTGCCCTTCACCGCTATACTTATCACAAGGCTGATTCTGCCTCTATATTGATTGACTTGCAACATGGTCCTGCATGGAGAGAAGAACAATATCATTCACAAGTCAACAGTTGTGAAGTGAACTGGGAAGATGCTCAAACACTGACAGGACATGTCAATAACACGGTATGGGTCAATCAAGATTATTTCTTTGTGATGAAATTCAACCGTCCGGTAGTCGATTCACTTTATCTTCCGATGGGCGAAACAGAAAAAGGAAAACGCATCATTGCCTCTTTTGACATGCAGCCGGGAGACGAGCTGATGATGAAAGTGGCTCTTTCCACCACCAGCATAGACGGGGCTAAAAAGAATCTGGAAGCAGAAATTCCTGCCTGGGATTTTGAAGGAGTAAGAGCTACCGCCCACAATGAATGGAATAACTATTTGAGCCGTATTGAAATAGAGGGTACCGATGATGAAAAGACAAATTTCTATACTTGTTTCTACCACGCATTGATTCAGCCTAATCAAATTTCGGACGTAGATGGTATGTATCGTAATGCCGCCGACTCTATTGTAAAAGCCGGAACTGGTGCTTTCTATTCTACATTTTCTTTGTGGGATACTTACCGTGCCGCTCATCCATTTTATACATTGGTGATTCCCGAACGTGTGGACGGTTTTGTGAATTCTCTCATCGAACAGGGTGAAGTGCAAGGCTTCCTGCCTATTTGGGGATTGTGGGGAAAAGAGAATTTCTGTATGATTGGTAATCATGGCGTATCAGTCATTGCCGAGGCTTATCGCAAAGGATTCCGTGGCTTTGACGCTGAACGTGCTTTCAATATAATAAAGAAGACGCAGACTGTATCTCATCCGTTGAAGTCTGATTGGGAGGTTTATACGAAATATGGTTATTTCCCGACAGATCTGATAAAAGCAGAATCTGTATCTTCCACTTTAGAATCTGTATATGATGATTATGCTGCTGCCGATATGGCACGTCGTATGGGTAAAGAGGAAGATGCCGCTTATTTTGCGAAACGTGCTGACTATTATAAGAATCTTTTCGATCCGGAGACGAAGTTCATGCGCCCGCGCAAGGCTGATGGGACTTGGAAAGCTCCGTTTAACCCAAGTGCATTGGCACATTCTGAAAGTGTCGGTGGAGATTATACGGAAGGAAATGCATGGCAATATACTTGGCATGTACAACATGATGTTCCAGGATTAATCCAGTTGTTTGGGGGAGAAAAAACTTTCTTGAATAAATTAGACTCATTGTTTACGGTTAAGCTAGAAGGTGAAAGTTTGGCGGATGTTACTGGATTAATCGGGCAATATGCTCATGGAAATGAGCCAAGCCATCATGTTACTTATTTGTATGCACTGGCTGGTCGTCCGGAACGTACACAGGAATTGGTTCGTGAAATATTTGATACTCAATATAAAAACAAACCCGACGGACTTTGCGGAAATGATGATTGCGGACAGATGTCTGCTTGGTATATGCTTAGTGCGATGGGATTCTATCCGGTAGATCCGGTAAGTGCGGAATATGTATTCGGTGCTCCACAGTTGCCGAAGATGACTTTACATTTGGCTGATGGCAAGACTTTCACAATTATTGCGGAGAATTTGTCGAAAGAACATAAATATGTAGATAGTATTACATTGAATGGCGAACCATATACAAAGAAAACGATCTCGCATGAAGATATTGTAAAAGGTGGTACACTGGTGTATAAGATGAAGTAATAAATTCTCAAGCATTCTCACTGCGATGAGAAAAAATACTCATCGCGGTGAGAATTATCCCTTGTCAGAGCATACGGAAACGGCGTTTTACACAGACTGAAACTACCTTTATTGCATAGTCCTACTCACCTCTATACGCTGCTTTTCAAACTTCTCATTATTGCTGTTGCGGTTACTAACCTCTTTACAGCGAATAGGTGCACTCATTTCAAGCAAGCGCAAAATCTCATTTAAAGATTCACCTTCAAAAGTCGCTTTATAGGAATACTTTCCTAATTCGGCGTCTTTCAGAATAAATTCCACGTTATAAGTCTGTCCCAAACGTTTGAATACATATTCCAGCGGGTCATCTCTAAAAATGAGTATTCCATCTTTCCATGAGCACCATTTATAAGTATTGGTTTTATTGACGTTATATAAAGAAGTGGCCAGATTATAGTCAATCTTCTCTCCCGGTGAAAGGGAAATCGTCTTTTTCTGGTCAAGAGTAACTGCGACCTTTCCTTTTACTAACGTCACTGCTGCTACATGATCCGGAGCGTATGCATTCACATTGAATGCTGTGCCGGTAGCTTCTACAGTCAGTTGTTTTGTTTTTACGATGAAGGGATGCTCTTTATCGGATTCTACTTCAAAATAGGCTTCACCCTGCATTGAAACAACTCTTTGCTTATCATTGAATTGAGTCGGATACTTTAAAGAACTTCCGGCATTTAGCCAAACCTTAGAACCGTCAGGCAGATTAACTACCGACCAAGTGCCATAAGGAGTGAATAGCTCCTGATAAGTCTCTGCAATTTGAGAAGCGGGTTTAAAATAAAGATAAGCAGATAATATCAGTAAAGGAAGAAGTAAGATAGCTGCCACTTGCTGCCAATAGTGTAGGAAGGACAACTTAGGACGAACGGAAACCGGCTGGTTTGGATGGAGAATCTGCTCCATTACTTTTCTGTGCGCACTGTCCACATCTATCTCTTCTGGATTAAAAGCCGGGTGACTGACTTCCCACACATTCTTTTGTGATAGAAAGCTCCTATAGTTTTCGGGAGTAGCCGATATCCAATCATCCAGTACCTTTATTTCTTCTGGTGTAGCCTCTTTCGAGAGATATCTGGAGATTATAAATTCTATGTCTGAATCTTTATTTATCATATGCATTTTACCTTATATATAATAGACGTTTCAGAAAGAAAATCCCACATTCATTAGTGGAAAAGAAATAAAAAAAGTAGTAAATAAAAATCTTTTAATAAGATGCGGAGCTGCTTCAATGCTTTGCTGATACGTACTTCTACCGTTCTGACAGAGATATTCAGGCGATTGGCTATTTCCTGATATTTAATATTTTCTAATCGGCTCATCTCGAACACTTCTCTTTCTTGAGGAGGTAATTGTTCCAATGCATTTTTAAGTTGCCGGCATAAATCAGAATATAGTATGTAGTTTTCTGTCGTATCTATATCTATAGAATCCGATTTAAGTTCGTAAGCAATGTGCTCATCTATAATCCTGCGATGGCGTAATTCGTCCAGACAGTAATTCCTGACCGCTTTCAGTAAATATGATTTTAGTGAGTTCTCAATTACCAATGATTTCCGGTCATTCCATAGTTTGAGAAAGATATTTTGTACAATATCTTCACAGGTAGATTTCTCCGGAATGTAAGTACCGCCAAACAATACCAAATCTTTATAATAAGCATGGAATAGTCGGGTAAAAGCCTGTTTATCATCCAGTTTTAGTGCTATTACCAGAAAACGGTCGTCGGAAGTCTGTTGTTGGATATTCGGCATAGTATTGTAGTAAAGGTTCTATTGTCGGGGGTAAAAATAGAAAGATTATTTGGGATAAACGATAGTTTGAAGAAAAAATAATGCAGATGAAAAAATAATGCGATATCCAATGTGGCTTTTATTTTTAGAAACGTCTTATTGATAGAAACGAGAGAAAAACACATTTATTAACCTTTAAATAATACGAGCCATGAGAAAGACATAATCAGTGAATTCAGCTTCCGACAACTGATAAAAAAAAGGAAGGTCTGACTCACCTTCCTTTCCAAAGATTCAGTTATTCGTTAATCAACTTATTTGTAGAACCAATAACCAAACATGTAAAGGTATGAAACTTATTTCAATTAGAAAAATGAAAAAGAGAATTAATGTACCTGCGAGTGTAAAAATGGGGAGAATCTGTGCTATATGGTTGTTTTGTATAGCTTTGCAAGCTATCAGTATACCTATCCTGGCACAATCCGCCAAAATTACATTGCGACTGAAGAATGTGACTGTAGAGGAGGTCTTGACTAGTATCGAAAATCAGACAGAATATCGTTTTTTATACAACAAAGATATTGTTGATGTAAGCCGTATCGTAAGTATTTCTGTGAAAAATGAATTGATGACTCTGGTACTGGATAAACTTTTTAAAGGCGAAGGAGTATCTTATACCATTGAAAAACGTCAGATTGTATTAAACAAAGTTTCATCTCGGGCACAGGATAACAAACAGCCGGTCAAGGTGACAGGTAAAGTAGTGGACGAATCCGGCGAAGCTCTTCCGGGAGTGACTGTGATGATAGAAGGGGCTACTCAAGGAACTATTACCGGTATAGATGGCAATTACCAGTTGCAAGTTCCGGAAGGCTCGACACTGAAATTTACTTCAATAGGTTACACTACATATACGCAGAAAATTACCCGATCGATGACGTTGAATGTGACGATGAAAGAGGATTCGAAACAGTTGGATGAAGTTGTTGTGGTAGGGTATGGAACGACCACCCGTAAGAATCTGACAACTTCCATTGCAACGGTAAAAACGGAAAAAATATCGCGAGCCGCAACAAGTAATATGTCACAGATGTTGCTTGGGCGGGCTGCCGGACTGGAAGCTACGTTGACAAGCCCGCAACCGGGTGGAGCAGTTGACCTTTCCATTCGTGGGGCAGGTACTCCTATCTTTATAGTGGATGGTGTAATGATGCCTTCCACTTCTTTAGAGGTTGGAAACGGAAACCAGGTTATGCCCAACTCTATCAATCGTTCGGGGTTGGCCGGACTTAATCCTGCCGATATTGAATCTATCGAAGTGTTAAAGGATGCATCTGCCTCCATTTATGGAATTGGTGCAGCCAATGGGGTCGTATTAATCACTACAAAGAAAGGTACTGAAACTCGTCCCCAAATCACTTATGAAGGAAATTATTCTATCGTGAAAAACTATCCGTATCTGGAACCTTTGAGTGGGGAAGAATATATGAATGTTGCCAACATTTTCAATAAAGAAAACTATTTATTTACGAACGGTATGTATCCTTATGGTGATAAACCTTTTGATAATAAATGGGTACCTCAATTCTCACCTCAACAGATAGCTGCCGCTCAAACAACAGACTGGCTGGATTGTGTATTAAAGGATGGTAGCATCAATAATCATAATATCACAATTACGGGCGGTTCTAAACTATTGAAATATTATCTGTCCGGAAATTATTACAAACAGGAAGGTACGGTAGAAAACTCCGCTATGGAACGTTATGCTCTTCGGACAAACATATCTTCACAATTGCTTCCATTTCTTAAGTTGACAGCAATTGTCAATGTAAATGAGAATGAATATACAAACTCAACTTCCGGTGGCGGTGGGGGTGGAAATGGGTATGATGCCATACAATCGGCTTTAACCTATCCTTCTTATTTACCGATCAGAGGTGAGGATGGAGAACCTACCTTATATTCAAATTACCCTAACCCGGCCGAAATGATAAAAGTGAGTGACCGGACTAAAACAAGCGGTTATTATCTAAACTTTGCTGCCGATGTGGATATAATCAAGGATATGTTGTCCTTCCGTTTGATGTATGGCATTAATAAGGAGAATGCTAATCGTAATCTGTATATTCCTTCTGATATATATTTTATGGACATGTATAAATCAAGAGGGCATTTGGGATATGTTGAACGTAGAAACCAAACTATGGAAGGTACGTTGACTTTCAAAAAGCAGTTTGGAGATTTGTTACGTGTCGATGCCGTAGTCGGTATGGGAAGGTATACGAACGATTCAAATGGTCTTGAACTTGACTACGAACAGATTAACGATCACATTGCTGCTGATAAGGTGGAAGCTGCGGAAGGCGCTTTCTACCCGACTTCTTTCAGAGCAGCCGATGAACGTCGTTCTCAATTTGCCAGGGCAAGTGTGGATGTGCTCGATAGATATGTAGTTGCCGCTACTATTCGTCGCGATGGAACGGATAAGTTTTTTCCGGGAAAGAAATATGCCTATTTCCCTTCAGTATCATTGGCCTGGAAATTATCTAACGAGCCGTTTATGAAGCATATATCATGGATTGACCAGTTGAAGATTCGTGGTAGTTATGGACAGACAGGTAATGATAATCTGGGTAGTTCGCTTTATGGCACTTTCAGTCTGGCAGCCCAATATATCAAGTTCTCTAACAATTCAGTGACTTATGTACCCTATCTGCTTAGCGGTCCTGATTACCCGAATGTTACCTGGGAAAAGACTACCATGAAAAATATAGGTATAGACTTTTCAGTCCTGAAAGATAGAATCTGGGGAAGTTTTGATATGTTCCGCAATGATGTAACCAACTTGCTGGGATATGACTCTGCCTCTCCGCTTAGTATGACATCTTCCGTTCCGATGAATTATGGACATTATGTACGTTACGGATGGGATGCGACTATTAACTCACTTAACTTTGAAATCCCCCGTGTGTTTAAGTGGACCTCACAATTGACCTTATCACATCATAATGCCGTTTGGAAAGAACGGATGCCCAACTATTATTATGAAGAATATCGAATCCGTAAGAACGAACCGGTGAATGCTTATTATTACTATGAAACGGAAGGCGTTATCAACATAGATAAAAGCAATATGCCCGAATCGCAGAAGTCTTTGCCGGCAGACGCGCAACAGCCCGGTTATCCGATTATTAAGGATGCAAATGGGGATAATAAAATAACGATTGATGATGTAAAGATGCGGAATACACTTCCCAAAATTCATATAGGCTTTGGAAATACATTTGTATACAAAGATTTTGATCTGGATGTATTTATGTATGGACAATTCGGACGTACACGTTATAACTATGCATATCGTTGGGCACTTGTCGGAGATGTGTATTACACAAGTCCCAAGAATTCGAACAAATATGTATATACTATCTGGAATTCTCAAACCAATCAGAATGGAAACCGGCGTGGTATTGCTTCAACAAAGGCTGTCGCTTTGCCCGGTAACGTAGGTTTTGAGGAAGATTATCAGAATGCTTCGTTCGTACGTGTCAGGAATATCACTTTAGGATATAACCTTTCGGGAAAGAAGCTGGGAAGAGTGGGTGATTATGTGAGTTCTATCAGAGTTTTTATCGACTGTCAGAACCCGTTTACTTTTACCAAGTTTGTAGGTGTCGATCCTGAAATAAAGACGGGTGGTGACGGCTCCAAAGCGGAGTATCCGATGACGAGAACATACTCCTTCGGAGCAAAAATATGTTTCTAAGAAAACCTGTAACGAAAGAAAAGATTGAAAATATGAGCAAGAATAAATTATTTAAGGTGTTTGTCATGATTGCATTTATCATGTGCAGTTGTGAGGATAATTTTGATCCGAAGATGTATGGCACGTTGAATGTTTCTAATTATCCGGTGACTGAAGCCGAATACGAATCATTTATGATGACCTGCTATATGCCTTTTACGACAACATGGACCTATTGGATCGGTGCCGGAACAAGTGGTAATCAGCACGGTTGGTATATCCCTGCCGGAGGTGTACTGAAGTTCTTTGATTATCCAACAGATGAAATGGCCGTGTGGAATAATGGTTGGGGAGGCGGATACTACTTTCTTTCCAAAGCCGATTTCAGTCAGTGTGTTTATTACACAAGCGGTACGTTAAGTGACGAAAGGCCGAATCATTTTCCGAAAGTAAGTGAGATTTCCTACTTCACCAATGTGATTGGAACTTTGGAGAAGGCTTCTACCGAAGTGGTCTCCGAAGAGCGTAAAAGGGAGTTTATTGCCGAGGCCCGTCTTTGCCGTGGATTGATGATGTATTATTTATTGCATGTATATGGTCCTGTTCCTTTGATTGTCGATCCGGACGATCTGATTAATCCTTCAAAGCTGGAAAATCTGGTACGTCCGACATTGCAGCAAATGACGGAGTGGATTATGGCTGATTTTGATTATGCTTATCAGTATATTGCAGATACACAGCCAGAACAGGGACGTTACAATAAAGACTATGCACGTGTATGCATCATGCGGCATTGCCTGAATGAAGGCTATTATATGTCTGGTTATTATCAGAAAGCAATTGATATGTATAATGAGTTGAAGGGGCGGTATAGTCTTTTCAAGAAAGGGGATAATCCTTATATTGAGCAATTTAAAAATGCCAATAACTTCAATTCGGAAGTGATTATGGCTGTCAGCTGTGATGAAACGGCGGACGGTACGAATAAGTCCGGTAACTTTAACCCGCTGATGATGCTCGCTACTCCCGATAATGCAGCCAGAGTGGACGATCAGGGAAATCCGACTCCTTTCTACTTGCAAGGGCAGGGATGGGGACAAACCTTCAACGTGTCTCCGAAATTTTGGGATACGTATGATCCTTTGGATAAACGTCGTGAAGTGATCCTTACCAAATATTATACGACTGCCGGAACTTGGATTGACCGGAATACAACCACATGGGACGGATTTATAATTAATAAATTCCCGGTGGAAACAGCTACGGCTTTTCAGGGGACTGATATACCGTTAGCCCGTTGGGCAGATGTATTGCTCATGTATGCGGAAGCCGAAGTACGTAAAAACAATGCAGCTCCGTCCGCTGATGCTATTGCTGCGGTCAATGAGGTGCGTAAGCGTGCCGGACTGGGAGATCTTCCGTCATCGGCAACAGCGAATGTTGAAGCCTTCCTAGATGCTTTACTTACGGAAAGAGGACATGAAATGTTGTATGAAGGGATGCGTAAAATAGATCTCATCCGTTTTAATCAGTATGCGCAACGTACAGCGAAGATCAAAGGAGTGGCTCCTACACATCAATATGTGCCTATTCCTAATTACGCGGTTCAACAAGCTTCGGAATCTTATGGAAAAGTGTTGGTACAGACATTTGAACGTGAGGGATGGAAAGCGGATCTTGCGGCAGCTCGCAATTAATGTCATCATTCATTATTGTTAAACTAGAGATCTTAAGAAAAATGAAAAAGATATATGTATTATTCATGTCGTCGTTATTGCTCCTTTCGTGTGCAAAAGATGATGTTAGTAAGCCAAGTGAATGGCCGGAGTGGCCTACACCTTCAAAACCTAAAATAGAAAATGCCGTATTGCGGGGAGTGAATGGTGAAACGGTTGTGGCGGCTGGTGATAAGGTGAAGTTCACCGCACAGATAAGTGATGAATATAATGATTTGGTTTCATTCGAATTATTAGTGACAATGGATGGAGCCGAAATCTTGAATTTGTCTAAAGGATTGAGCGGACGTTCTGCAGTTATTGAAGAGGAAGCTACTTTACCTTTTGTTGCCGGTTTCCAGAATGGACGTCCTGTGGTGACTATAAAGGCTGTAAACGATTTAGGTGGCAATGAATCGACCCTGACTTTGGATGAGACCGCAAGTGTGGCGGTGACCCGTCCGGAAACACCTTCCCAATTATACCTTGTTGATGATTTGGGAAATGTGTATGAAATGGACAAGGAGAGTCAGAATGAAACGGATTATAGTTTCCGGACGAATACGGCGGATTTGGCAGGGATTGGCGACCATTTTAAAGTTGCCGAAAAGATAATAAACAATAAACCTGATTATTCCGGTTTGGTATGGGGATATTCAGACGATAAGATCGCGATTGTGACTGATGATGCAGCTACTTCGATTCCGACTCCTAAGGTAGGGAGTTATACATTGGAGAATATCACTTTTGATATGTTGAGTTTTCTGGCTGATAAGACTTTGACATACAGCATTGATATTGATAAGTCCCGCTTCTTTGATGTGGGAGGAGGATATGTCCAGTTGGATGTTCAGCTGGTAGAAAGTGCCAAGATTAATTTTATAGGTTTTGGTAGTGATGTCACCAATATGCTCCGGCCGGAATTCTTTAAAGATGTTTCAGGGAGCAAAGCAAAATTCGATGGTCCGTCGGTACTTTATAATTTGAAATATAATACATCAAACGGTTTTATGTATATGGAGCGGCCGCGGGATGTCTTTTATCCGGAAGTGATGTATATTGTTGGTACTGGAGTTGGATTCCCGCGTGAACCTTATGTGGCTACACTTGCTTGGGATTTCGCATATCCTCACCAATGGTTCTTCTTTAAGAAGGTAGGTGCAAGTGCTTTTGAAGCAGTTGTGTATATCGACCAGACTATGGGATTTAAGTTCTATCGGGGATATGGTTGGGCGCAAGAGGAGGACACGAAGAATCTGTATACGGTTGAACCTGTTAACCTGATTACGAGAAGTGCCCCTGGCGATCTGATTCCCGGTCCTGATTTTAAAGCCGGACTTTATACGATACATATTGATAAAGCCAAAGAAGTGATACGATTGACTCCTTATAATTAAGAGGGGATCAAGATTAATAGTCTTTAATTTAATATTTAATAGAATTATGTATATATCAATGAAAACATATAGTAAGAAATTACTGGTCGCATTCTTTTTTTCAATGTTGCCAATGGTATTGATGTCCTGTTCGATGGACCCGGAGAAAGCCTCTTTTTCTATTTCCGGAAATTTGGAGAAGTTACAGATCAGTAATGACGGTTTTACGGAGGTCTATTCGATAAAGTCTAATACGGAATGGAAATTTGTAAACGAGACAGATCAGTCTTGGGTTACCATCTCACCGGCCAAAGGGAGTGGAAACGGAACTGTGACAATTACTGCAAATGCAAATACAGGAACCGGACGTACGGCTGTATTCCGCGTAGTACCTAATGGAGTAAAGACACAGGAAATTGAGATCATTCAGGGTAATTCTTATATCCCTACAACTGATGGAGAGTTTCCGATTATAGCATGGACCGGAGTGGAAGCAGATAAGTCGCTGGAGAAATTCCCGGTGATGAAAGCATCCGGTATTAATATTTATCTGGGATGGTATGATGATTTGGAAACAACATTGAAGGTGCTTGACGCCGCACAGAAGACCGGAGTGAAAATGATAACTTCTTGTAAGGACCTCTTGTCTGTTGGTACTGCCGAAGAGGTCGTAAAAGCGATGATGAATCATCCGGCTTTGTATGCCTACCATTTGAAGGATGAACCGGAAGTGAATGATTTGCCGGGCTTGGGCGAATTGGTGAAGAAGATTAAAACCATCGACAGCCATCATCCTTGTTATATAAATTTATACCCCAATTGGGCATGGGGGAAAGAACTTTATTCTGAAAATGTAAAGTCGTTTATAGAACAAGTTCCTGTTCCGTTTATTTCGTTTGACAATTATCCAATTGTCTCTATAAATGGTGCTCCAAGCATTATCCGTCCGGACTGGTATCGGAATTTGGAAGAAATATCAGCAGCTGCTAAAGAGAGTAATAAACCTTTTTGGGCATTTGCACTTGCACTTTCTCATAAACTGGATGAAACTCATTTTTATAAGATACCGACATTGCCCGAGTTGAGATTACAAGTCTTCAGTGATTTGGCTTATGGTGCGCAGGCAATCCAGTATTTTACCTATCGCGGACTTCAACATGATGATCCGACTGAAGTGTATGATTTGGTCAAGACTGTTAATCAGGAAGTACAACAGCTTGCTGGTATATTCTTGGGAGCACAGGTTATTTTAGTGTCTCATACCGGAAGTGAAATACCGGAAGGGACTACGGCGTTGGGAAGTTTGCCGGCCCCTATAAAATCATTGACTACGAGTGATACAGGTGCTGTTGTCTCTGTCCTGGAGAAAGCTGGTAATCAATATCTTGTGGTAGTAAATAGAGATTTTCGTAATGTGATGAACCTGTCTATCGATGTGGATAGTTCTGTTAGCAGAGTGTTGAAAAATGGTTCAACGACTACTCCGGACGGCTCTACGATAGCAGTCGAACCGGGTGATATGGTAATATTTACGTGGAGAAAATAAACAGATTTTTAATTTGATAAAGTAAAACGATTATATGAAAAAGATATTACTTTCCTTTTTTATTGGTGCTATGTTGATTGCCTGCAACCAGAAAACTGTCTCTGTTCGTGAGGTCTGGACAAAAGAGCAGGCTAATGAGTGGTATAAACAATGGGGATGGCTTCGTGGATGCGATTTTATTCCGAGCACGGCAATCAACCAAATGGAGATGTGGCAGGCAGATACTTTTGATCCGGTGACTATTGATCGTGAACTGGGGTGGGCGGAAGAAATAGGCATGAACTGTATGCGCGTATATTTGCATCACCTGGTTTGGGAAACAGATAAGGAAGGCTTTAAGAAACGTATCAATGAATACCTTACTATTGCCGACAAGCATCATATCTCTACCATCTTCGTCTTCCTGGATGATTGTTGGAATCCTGTATATCAGGCTGGCAAACAGCCGGAACCACAGCCGGGAGTACACAATTCGGGATGGGCACGTGACCCGGGTGATCTGTATTATAAAGGCGATACGGCAGTGATACTTCCGGTATTGGAAAGCTATGTGAAAGATATCCTGATTACCTTTAAGGATGATAAGAGAATCGTATTATGGGACTTATATAATGAACCCGGAGGTTCGGGAGGATATAGATACGGTGAAAGAAGTTTGCCGTTATTGCAGAAGATATTTACGTGGGGACGAACGGTGAATCCGTCACAACCTCTGTCGGCCGGAGTTTGGGATATGAGCCTGACTAATCTGAATAAGTTCCAATTGGAAAATTCGGATGTGATAACATACCACACGTATGAAGGCGTGAATTCGCATCAGCAACTCATTGATACATTGAAGCAATACGGTCGCCCGATGATTTGTACAGAATATATGGCACGTACTCAAAATAGTACTTTCCAGGATATTATGCCAATGCTGAAGAGAGAAAATATCGGTGCAATCAACTGGGGACTTGTAGCTGGAAAAACAAATACGATCTTTGCATGGGACACTCCATTGCCTGATGTTGTTGAACCTCCATTGTGGTTCCACGATATATTCCGTAGTGATGGAACCCCTTATTCGACAGAAGAAGTGGAATGTATTCGTTCATTAACTAAATAATTCCCTTATGATAACTATGAGGAATATATGGATAATGATGTTGGGGATATGCCTGTTTGGTTGTGGGGCTGGTAAACAGCCCCCTTCCTCACAGCTATCCTTAACATGGAAACTGGAAAAAGATAGTGTGGAAGCCAGATATTTTAAGAATACATTCTGTCTGACGAATAATGGGAATAAATCCTTGACTAATAATTGGGTGATCTATTTTAATCAGACACCTATTTATTATCAGCAACCTATTAATGCACCGCTGGAAATTGAATGTTTGGGTTCGACTTACTATAAAATGTACCCCACTGAACACTACCAGGCATTGCCACCGGGTGAAACAATCACTTTTACCATATTGAGTGAAGGAAATGTGATTAATGTGTCCTCGGTTCCTGAAGGGGCTTATATGGTAACTACCGATGAAAAAGGAAAACCGTTACAACCGCAAAATGTCCCCATCGAGATCGAGCTTTTTAAGCCCGATACCCAATGGGTTAGCTCGAGGAACAGCTTTCCCTATGCAGATGGAAATTATTTCTATAAGCAGAATGATGATTTTAGCAAACCGGTAGATTGTGATATGCTTTCTCTTTTTCCTGCTCCTAAAAAAGTGGAAAAGACGGGCGGTGTTTCTTCTTTCTCTCAAAAAGTCTGTCTGAAGTTTGATGATGCGTTTAAAGAGGAAGCTCTTTTATTGAAAAGTCAATTGACTTCATTATTAAGATGCAGCGTTTCCGATAAGGATGAAGAAACAATCATTGAATTGAAGAAAATGGAGGTTCCTATTACCTGTCAATATCCCGATGAATATTACGAAATCGTGATAAAGAATAACCGGTTGACTTTGAAAGCTAGTGATACACATGGCATATTTAATGCTTGTCAAACATTGCTTGCCTTATTAGATAACATGGAACTAACTTCTTCTCCGATACCTAATCTTCATATAACCGATTATCCGGACATGGGGCATCGGGGAATTATGTTGGACGTAGCCCGCAACTTTACAAAGAAAGCGGAGCTGCTGAAACTGATCGATATATTATCATTCTATAAGATGAATGTACTGCATTTACATTTGAGTGACGATGAGGCCTGGCGTGTGGAAATACCCGGATTGGAGGAATTGACAGAAATAGCTTCTCGTAGAGGACATACCACAGATGAACAGACATGTCTTTATCCTGCGTATGCCTGGGGATGGAATGAGACAGATACTGCTTCATTGGCTAATGGATATTATTCTCGCAGTGACTTCATGGATATTTTGAAATATGCGAAAGAAAGGCATATCAGAGTTATTCCCGAAATAGACATTCCCGGACATTCCCGGGCAGCGATTAAAGCCATGAATGCCCGTTATCAGAAATACATAGCTACAGACCAACCGAAAGCGGAAGAATATCTTTTGACTGACTTTGCAGATACTTCCCAATATCTGTCGGCACAAAATTTCACAGACAATGTGATTAATGTTGCCATGCCTTCCACTTATCATTTTCTTGAAAAAGTGATTGACGAAATCGTGCAGATGTATCAGGATGCAGGAGTAGAACTGACTGCTTTCCATGTGGGTGGAGATGAAGTACCAGAAGGTATTTGGGAAGGTTCTTCTATCTGCCGCACTTTTATGCAAGAGAACGGACTGACTAAGATACGGGAACTGAAGGATTATTTTCTGGAACAAATATTGGAAATGCTGGACAAACGTAACATACAGGCAGTCGGATGGCAGGACATTGTTATGAATCCGGATAATACCGTTAACGAACATTTCAGAAACAGTAAGGTATTAAATTATTGCTGGAACACCATTCCGGAACAGGGTGGGGATGAAGTGCCGTATAAGCTAGCTAATGCGGGCTACCCGATTATACTCTGTAATGTGGGTAACTTCTATTTGGATATGGCCTATTGCTATCATGTGGAGGAACCGGGATTGCGTTGGGGCGGTTATGTGGATGAATATGTGACGTTTGATATGTTGCCTTTTGATATTTATAAGTCTTTACGACGGAATTTGAAAGGTGAACCTGTTGATGTGAAAGCTGCTTCAAACGGAAAACAGCCCTTGACAAAGGAAGGTTCTCAAAATATTAAAGGTCTGTCCGGACAAATATGGTCGGAAACAATCCGTAGTTTTGAACAGGTAGAATATTATCTTTTCCCAAAAGTCTTCGGATTGACAGAACGTGCTTGGAATGTTCAACCATCGTGGGCATTATCTCCGGACGGCAAAGTATATATGGATGCCAAACGGAAATATAATGCCGGTATTGTAGATTATGAATTGCCACGTTTAGCAAAGCGGGGAATAAATTTCCGGGTGTCTCCTCCCGGTATTATGATAAGGGATGGATTACTATTGGCTAATACTGCCATTCCCAATGCGATAATCCGCTACACAACCGATGGTAGTGAGCCTACGGAAAGTTCCATAGAATGGCAAACTCCGGTAGCATGTAATGCTCCACTGATAAAAGCAAAGGCTTTTTACCTAGGAAAAGAGAGTGTAACTACCGCATTGTTTAATAGATGATATATGAATAAAAAGCTATTTTAATAATATTAGAATAGCTTTTTATTTATGCATTTATGAAATTTTACAGATTAAGGGGTAACTGAAATTCTAGCTCTTCTTTACAATATTCAACAAATTTAAAACTGGGAGTATGAGTATTAATAATAATTGATGGTTAAAATATAAATACATTTTCGACTTGCGTTTTAATTAATTTTTTCATATTTTTGCAGAGTATTTTTTTGAATATTAGTGAAAGACATGAGTAGTTTTGTAAAAATGAGAAGATTCTTTTTGTTTGTACTTCTTCTCATTAATGGTACTGTAAGCAGGGGACAGATTTATAAGTACATAGGACTGGAAGATGGGTTGAATAATCAGAAAATATACCATATCCAAAAAGACCGACGGGGATATATGTGGTTTCTGACTCAAGGAGGGATAGACCGTTATGATGGCAAACATATCAAGCATTACAACTTTTCAGACGATAACATGACGTTGGATTCACGGATTGCCTTGAATTGGCTTTATATGGACAACGGAAATGTATTATGGGTAATTGGTCAGAAAGGTCGTATTTTTAGGTATGATTCGCAGCATGACAAGTTTGAACTGGCTTATGTGCATCCGGAACTGATCAGAAATAAGTCGCAAGCATTTCTGGATTATGGTTATTTGGACAAGAATGACCGTATATGGTTGTGCTGTAAAGATAGCATTACCTGGTATGATACCCATACCGGAACAGTGTTACATATGTCGGTGCCGGTCGACGGTGAAATAACTACCATTGAACAGACAGATGGTAACCATTTTTTTATAGGTACGGGAAGTGGTTTATTTCGTGCCGGAATAGAAGAAGGGAAGTTAAAGGTGATTCCTGATGAAGCGTTGGAAAGCATCGCTCCAGTGCATGAACTTTATTACCATGCTGTTTCAAAGCAGTTATTTGTGGGAAACTATAAAGAGGGAATACTTATATATGACATGGGGGGAACAGGAAAAATCATCTCTTGTCAATTCCCCAATCATGTAGAGATTAACCAGATTGCTGCTTTAAACGCTCATGAACTTCTAGTGGCTACTGGGGGAAGAGGTGTATATAAGCTGGATGTGAATACATACATGAGTGAACCCTATATAACAGCTGATTATGGCAGTTATAACGGGATGAATGGAAATAATATTAATGATGTCTATGTAGATGAAGAAGATCGCATCTGGCTCGCAAATTATCCCACCGGCATTACAATCCGTAACAACCGTTATGGAAGTTATGACCTGATAAGACATTCTCTTGGTAATACCCGGTCACTGGTGAACGATCAGGTTCATGATGTAGTGGAAGATAGTGACGGTGACCTCTGGTTTGCAACCAGTAACGGTATTAGTTTCTATCAGACTGATACAAAAGAATGGCGTTCCTTCTTTAGCTCCTTTGAACCGGTACCGAATGATGAGAATCACATTTTTTTAGCGCTGTGTGAAGTCTCTCCTGGTGTAATGTGGGCTGGTGGTTATACATCGGGTATTTACAAGATAGAGAAGAAGAAAGGTTTTAAGGTAACTTATCTTTCTCCTGCCGCCATTGCAGGAGTACGTCCCGACCAATATATTTATGACATTAAAAAAGATTCGGGAGGTGATATCTGGTCCGGTGGATATTATCATCTGAAGCGTATCAATCTTGAGACTAAAAATGTACGTTTATATCCGGGAGTAAGTTCTATTACTACCATTCAGGAGAAGGATGACCGGCTGATGTGGATTGGTACGCGAATGGGACTCTACCTGCTTGATAAGGAATCCGGAATTTACCGATATATTGATCTGCCAGTTGAATCTCCCTATATATGTGCATTATACCAGAGAGAAGACGGTATCCTGTATATCGGTACCCGTGGAGCCGGACTCCTTGTTTATGACATTAATAAGAAAAAGTTTATCCATCAATATCGTACTGATAACTGTGCGTTGATTTCCGACAATATTTATACAATTCTTCCGCGTCAGGACGAGAGTCTTTTGATGGGTACGGAGACTGGTATTACGATCTATTCTCCCCAGAAACATTCTTTTCGTAACTGGACACGTGAACAAGGATTGATGAGTGTTAGTTTTAATGCAGGTTCTGCCACGACCTGTAATAAAAGCATGCTTGTTTTCGGTGGTAATGATGGTGCTGTTAAATTTCCGACAGACATACAGATACCGGAACCGCATTATTCACGTTTGTTGCTGCGCGATTTTATGATAGCTTATCATCCCGTTTACCCGGGTGATGACGGATCTCCTTTGAAGAAGGACATTGACGAAACTGACCGGCTGGAACTAGCCTACGGACAAAATACTTTTTCCCTTGATGTAGCTTCCATTAATTATGATTATCCTTCCAACATTCTTTATTCATGGAAGATTGACGGTTATCATAAAGAGTGGAGCCGTCCGAGTCAGGATAACCGGATTCTTGTCAGAAATCTGCCTCCTGGCAGTTATACGTTGCAAATTCGCGCCATATCCAATGAAGAGAAGTATAAGACCTATGAGACTAGGAACATTCAGATTGTTATAACACCTCCGGTATGGGCCAGTTTGTGGGCTATGGTGGGATATGCAATTCTGTTGGTATTGGTTATGATTATCATCTTTCGTATCATCATGTTGCAAAAGCAGAAGAAAGTGTCGGATGAGAAGACACGGTTCTTCATTAATACGGCTCATGACATACGTACGCCGCTTACGTTGATAAAAGCTCCGCTGGAGGAAGTCATAGAAAATCGTATGGTGACCGAACAGGCGTTACCCCATATGAATATGGCTCTTAAGAATGTAAATACATTGCTTCAGCTGACAACGAACTTGATAAATTTCGAACGGATAGATGTCTATTCATCCACTCTTTATGTTTCCGAGTATGAGCTGAATACTTTTATGAATGATGTTTGTGCTGCTTTTCGCAAATATGCTGAAATGAAACATGTCAGGTTTGTTTATGAAAGCAATTTTGACTATCTGAATGTGTGGTTTGATAGTGACAAGATGGGATCTATTCTGAAAAATATCTTGTCGAATGCATTGAAGTATACACCTGAAGAAGGTAGTGTCTGCATTTCCGCTTGTGAGGAAGGAAACACGTGGAGCATTGAGGTGAAAGATACGGGAATTGGTATTCCTTCGTGCGAACAGAAGAAATTGTTCAGGAACTGTTTTAGAGGTAGCAATGTTGTCAATCTAAAAGTGACAGGTAGCGGAATAGGGCTGATGTTGGTATACAAACTAGTCAAATTACATAAAGGCAAGATTCAGATTCAGAGCAATGAACAACAAGGCACTTGTGTACGAGTTACTTTCCCGAAAGGAAATAGCCATCTTCATAAAGCTAAATTTATTTCTCCCAAGCTGCCGGATGAACGTCCGGAGACTATCATACCGGGTAGTATTTCTGATTTGCCGGCTATGGAAATATCCCAGATAAACAGTTCCTTACAACGGATCCTGATAGTGGAGGATAATGATGATTTGCGCAATTATCTGGTGGATATGCTGAAGACGAGTTATAATATTCAGGCTTGTCCGAATGGAAAGGATGCACTTATCATAATCAGGGAATTTAATCCGGATCTTGTTATATCCGATATAATGATGCCTGAAATGAGCGGAGATGAACTTTGTTCAGCGATAAAAGGGGATCTTGAGATGTCTCATATTCCGGTCGTTTTGCTGACAGCATTGGGAGACGAGAAGAATATGCTAGAAGGGCTGGAAATCGGAGCGGATGCTTATATCACCAAGCCTTTCAGTGTAGGAATACTCAAGGCAACGATTAAGAATTTGCTGGCGAATCGTGCTTTGCTCCGTCAGGTTTATAATAGTATCGAAGAGGAAGAACAGAAATTTGCGGTTAATTGTACTAATACTCTGGACTGGAAATTTATTGCTTCGGTCAAGGAATGTATAGAGAAGAACATGAGTGATCCGGATTTTAATGTAGAAATGCTTAGCAGTCGCCATCACATGAGCCGTACGAGTTTCTTTAATAAATTAAAGGTCTTGACAGGTTATGCTCCGGCTGATTATATCCGGATGATACGTTTGCAACATGCTGCACAATTGCTAAAGCAGGGCGAATATACAATAGCGGAAATTACCGATAGGGTCGGGTTCTCGGATGCGAAATATTTCCGTGAGGTATTTAAAAAGTATTATGGTGTAAGTCCGAGCAAATATGGAGATTCGGAAAATACAGAACCTTGTCCGGCAAGCAATTTAAAAAATGAGAAATAGTAGGCAGCGTATATAAACATTGTTCTATGCCCGGTTGTTATGTTTGGCAAACAAATATATATTCTGCCGGATGAGAGCAATATTGATATTTTTAGCTGGTCTGCTTTTCCCTATAACTTTTTTATTCGGGCAAAGTGCAATTCAGAAATATGCAGGAACGGCTATGCCGTATCCTTTGATAAAGAATCTGCCTGTTTTGAACCATGATGGTATGGTTCCTTTTTATATCAATCATTTAGGAAGGCACGGAGCACGGTTCCCGACTTCGGGAAAAGCATTAGAGAAGGTTAGAAATGTGCTTATATTGGCGGAGCAGGAAAACAGATTGACTGTAAAAGGTCAGGAACTGCTTGCTACGGTATTACGGCTGTCCGAAGCTTTCGAAGGACGATGGGGAGAATTGTCGGCAGTAGGAGAGCAGGAACAAAAGGGAATAGCAGAGCGTATGCTATTGCGTTATCCTGAAATATTTGTAGATTCGGCGCGAATTGAAGCGATAGCTTCCTATATTCCTCGTTGTATTAGTAGTATGGATGCTTTTCTTTCTGGTATGGAAAAACAGGATTCCTCATTGGTAATAAAGAAAAGTGCAGGAAAGCAATATAACCCACTTCTTCGTTTTTTTGATTTGAACAAGCCTTATGTTTATTATAAAGAGAAAGGTGACTGGATTTCTTTGTATGAATCATTTGTGCAAGATAAGATAGTTTTTACACCTGTCATGAAAAGGATTTTTCTCACCTCAGGACAAGAAACAGAACAGGAAAAACGGGAGTTTGTCATGGCTTTGTTCTCAATAGCAGCTATACTTCCTGATACAGGCTTATCTTTTAATATGAAAGGTATTCTCAATGATAAAGAATGGTATGGTTATTGGCAAACACAAAACTTGCGGCAATATCTGACTAAAAGTGCAGCACCAGTTGGAAATATGTTGCCGGTTGCAATTGCATGGCCGTTACTTTCAGAGTTTATTCAAACGACAGAGCAGGCAATTAACGGGCAATCGGACAATCGGGTGGATCTTCGTTTTGCGCATGCAGAAACTGTCATTCCTTTTGTAGCATTGATGGGTATAGGAAAAACGGATATACAGATAGCATCACCTGATTCCGTATCCATTTATTGGAAAGATTATGAAATTGCTCCGATGGCAGCTAATGTGCAATGGGTGTTTTATCGTGATAAGAACTGTCAAGTCTGGGTCAAAATACTTTTGAATGAGCAAGAAGTAACCATTCCGGTGGTCACATCCTTTTTCCCATATTATCGGTGGGAAGAAGTCTGCCACTATCTGAAACAACGGATAGCAATATCAAAAGAGATTCTTTCCAGGTTTTCAAGTAAGACTGATTAGCAAAAAAGCCCTGTAAGAATGATTGCTTCTCACAGGGCTTATTTGTATGGAAAGAGTATTTTTTATAATAATTTGTTGGAGCCAAGTATAATCAACATGGTATATCCCAATATCAGTCCGATGATTCCCATGATTATTCCGACTTTTTCCATATCCTTTTGCTGAATCATGCCTGTGGCATGTGCCAATGCGTTGGGAGGAGTACTGATAGGCAATATCATTGCTAATGATGAACCGATTGCCACTCCGATCAATAAAGTCTCTACTCCACCTAAGGAAGATAGGTTCTCACGCATGCTGCTTCCTGCAATGGCTAGGATGGGGACGAGCAATGCTGCCGTAGCTGTATGTGAGATGAAATTAGCCATAGCATAACAAATAAGTCCGGAGCCGACAATCATTAATACAGGAGGCCATGTGTTGAATGGGATAGCTTCAATCATATGTTTCGCCAGTCCGGTTTCTTGTAAAGCAACGCCTAGGGCGAAGCCGCCGGCTACCATCCAGAGTACGCTCCAACTGATTTCTTCCAGATCGCGTTTGGTGATGACTCCCGTTATACAGAAAACGGCTACCGGAATCATAGCTACTACATTAGAGTTTACTCCCGTTACCTTGTCAAACATCCAAAGTATGACTGTGATAGCAAAAGTGATATAAACCACAATGGAACGCCAGTCTTTTTTGGCTTCACCTTCAATTTGTAATTCAATATTTTTTTGTTTAAAGGGAAACAATCGTAAAAGTATGAACCAAGCGATAAACAATACAATAATAGTATAGGGTAACATAAAACTCATCCATTCTCCGAAACCGATATTTAGGTTCAGTCCCTCCGGATCATTCAGGTATTTTAAGGCAATTGCGTTGGGCGGTGTGCCGATAGGAGTTCCCATGCCACCCACATTAGCAGCTACAGGAATAGCCATAGCCAGACCAATTTTTCCTTTACCGTCTGCCGGAAGTACTTTTAATACAGGAGTTAGGAAAGTGAGCATCATGGCAGCTGTAGCCGTGTTGCTAAGGAACATTGAAAATACAGCTGTAACAAGAATAAATCCTAATAGTACATAGCGTGATTGGGTTCCGAAAGGTCTTAGCATGACGCGTGCCAACAATACGTCCAATCCGCTTTTGGTTGCTGCGATGGCAAGTATGAACCCACCAATAAATAACATAATGATTGGATCGGCAAAGCAATGCATAATGGACTTATATTTGACTGTCTGTCCCAATTCTTCTGTCGAGATTCCTTGAGTAAGGAACCATAAGCTGCTGTCGGAAACGGTGAGTAACAATAAAACGACAATCAATACAGAAGTGGTCCATGCAGGGACAGCCTCGAATACCCACATCAGTGTGGCAAAAATAAAGATAGAAATAAGTCTTTGTTCTATAACTGTTAACCCTTCTATACCAAATGTGTCAATAGGGAGGAGCCATAAAATAAGGGAAAGGGTAATAGCTACGGTTAGCTTTATGCATCTGGCCACTGTCTGATTTTTTGCCAACCGTTTGGCTTTCTTTAAGTCCTGATAAGCTTCCACTAGATGGAAGCCGTGAAAAATCTTGTACATAATACTAGTTTAAGATAAAATTAAAAAACGGTGCAAAAATAACTTTTTATTCTATATCTCGTAAATCAACGAGAGAAGTTTTTTATAATTCTTTTGGATTGTGATGTCCTTGAAGATATTAATATGGATATTAGGTAGTCTGCTGCAATTTCTCTAAATTTGTGCCATTAACTCGACTAATACATTCATGGAGCACACTGAAACTTTAATAGTAGAGCAGTTGAAGATAGGCAACGAAGACGCCTATCAATACATCTATGACCGTCATTATGCTCTGCTGTGTCATGTCGCGAGTGGCTATGTAAAAGATCAATTCCTCGCGGAAACCATTGTCGGGGATACTATTTTTCATTTATGGGAGATTCGTGAAACGTTAGAGATTTCCGTTTCTATCCGTAGCTATTTGGTGAGAGCCGTCCGTAATCGTTGTATCAACTATCTGAATTCTGAATGGGAAAAGCGTGAGATCGCGTTTTCATCTCTAATGCCTGATGAGATAACAGACGATAAAATGACGATCTCCGATTCGCATCCGTTGGGGGCATTGCTGGAGCGTGAACTGGAAGAGGAAATATATAAAGCCATTGATAAATTGCCGAACGAATGTCGTCGCGTGTTCGATAAAAGCCGTTTTGAAGGAAAATCATACGAAGAAATTTCTCAAGAGTTAGGCATCTCTGTCAATACGGTTAAATATCATATAAAGAATGCATTAGCATCTTTACAAATGAATCTAAGTAAATATCTGATTACTCTACTTTTATTTTTTTTCGGGTAAAAACGAAAAAAAGTCATTTTTAGACTACCCTCAATTAAAAAACTACTGTCTCCTTTATAGAACGCAGAAAAATGGAAGAAGAAAAGAAACATATTGATGAATTGATTGCAACCTATCTGACTGAAGGTTTGGACAAAAATGCTTTAGCCGAACTGAAAGCATGGATAGCTGCATCACCTGAAAATAAGAATTACTTTATTCAGCAGCGGGAAGTCTGGTTTTCTGCTGTCAGTCGTGAAGCTGCGTCGAAATACAATAAAGATAAAGCGTTCGATACATTTAAGAAACGTATCGGAAATCGGAAGGAAATAGAAAAAACTTCTCATCATGGATTCCGGTTGTCAATGTTGTGGCGTTATGCAGCGATTATTGCAGTCATACTTGCAGTCGGCTGCTTCTCTTATTGGCAGGGAGGAGTGAACGTAAAAGACACATTCGCGGATATATCCGTAGAAGCTCCTTTAGGATCGAGGACAAAGCTTTATTTGCCGGATGGTACATTAGTTTGGCTGAATGCCGGTTCACGAATGACTTACTCACAAGGTTTCGGAGTCGATAATCGTATGATCGAACTGGAAGGTGAGGGATATTTTGAAGTCCGGCGGAATGAGAAACTCCCTTTCTTTGTAAAGACTAAGGATTTACAATTGCAAGTACTGGGAACAAAATTTAATTTTCGCGATTACCCGGAGGATAATGAAGTCGTAGTATCTTTATTGGAAGGGAAAGTTGAACTGAATAATTTACTGAAAAAAGAAAAAGAAGCAATTCTTGCGCCTGATGAGAGAGCAATATTGAATAAAACGAACGGACGGATGACAGTAGAAACAGTTACAGCCTCTAATGCTTCGCAATGGACGGACGGTTATCTGTTTTTTGATGAAGAGCTTCTGCCGGACATCGTGAAAGAATTGGAACGTAGCTACAATGTTACTATTCGCATCGCCAATGATTCTTTAAATACCTTCCGGTTCTACGGTAATTTTGTCCGTCGGGAGCAAAGTATTCAGGAAGTATTGGATGCGTTGGCATCTACGGAGAAAATACAATATAAGATTGAAGAACGCAATATAACTATCTATTAACCGGTTACCAGAGATTTATAATACTATGATTGTTTAACCTTAGAAATTGAAGAATATGAAGGAAGAAAATAATACTGAATAGTCTTTAGTGAATGAATAAGGAGAGAAAAATAAAAACCGGAAGATCTCGAACATCTTCCGGCTCCTGAATCTCTTCTTCAACAACTTTCAAACGTGAGCATGTTTTCAAAAGAGATAATGCAAAGTTAGCAAAATACATCTCTTTTAAAACGAGTTATTCAAGTTTTAATTAAATAATTTGTTTATTTTATGAATTACAGGAAGAAGGCCATATTAATGGTCGTGGCTCTCTTTTGCCTTAACATAGCAATGCTAGCCCAGGCCGTTTCATTGAAAATGAATAATGTTTCAGTGAAAGAAGCAATGACGCAATTGAAGAATAAAAGCGGATATTCTTTCGTATATAAAGTGGGAGATCTGGATACAAAGAAAATTGTGAGTGTAAAGGCAAAGCAGTTGAATGAGGCTATCGATCAGATATTGTACGGGCAAGATGTTGTTTATGAGGTAAAAGGTAAAAACATTGTTGTCCAAAAAGGGCAACGGCAGAATACCTCTAAAGACACTAAAAAACGTAAAATCACAGGTGTGGTGAATGATGCCAATGGTGAACCGATCATCGGTGCTACCATCAAGGAAAAAGGAACGGCTAACGGAACCGCATCTGATTTGAATGCGAAGTTCTCGTTGGAAGTATCACCGGGAGCCGTATTAGAGATTTCCTATATTGGTTATCAGACACAGGAAGTAAAAGTGGGAGACCGGACCTCTTTATCCGTGACCTTGGCTGAAAATCAGCAAATTTTAGATGAGGTGGTAGTGGTGGGCTATGGTACGACTTCCCGCAAGAATCTGACTACTTCTATTGCTACAGTAAAAACAGAAAAAATATCGAAAGCAGCTACCAGTAATATTTCCGGAATGTTGTTGGGGCGTGCTGCCGGTTTGCAGGCAACCGTATCCAGTCCCCAGCCGGGGGGAGGCATCAATATCTCCATTCGTGGAGGTGGTACACCGATTTATGTGGTAGATGGAGTGGTTATGCCTAGCGGCTCTTTTGAAGTCGGTACGGGGAGCACATCACTTCCTTCCTCCGTCAACCGTGCAGGATTGGCAGGATTAAATCCCAACGATATTGAATCTATTGAAATCCTGAAAGATGCTTCTGCCGCCATTTATGGTATCGGAGCTGCCGATGGTGTTATTTTGGTGACTACCAAAAAGGGAAAAGAAGGAAAACCGACCATAGTGTATGAAGGAAGTTATTCCATACAGAAACATTATCCTTATCTGGAGGTATTGAGTGGTCCCGAATTGATGAACATGGTCAATGTTTTTAGTAAGGAGAATTATTTATATGACAAAGGTCAGTATCCTTATGGAAATACCGCTTATGATGATAAGTGGACACCTATCTTTACACCGACACAAATAGCCAATGCTCCGACTACGGACTGGTTGGACAAAGTGCTGAAAACAGGTGCGGTGACCAATCATAATCTGACGATTAGCGGTGGTTCTGAAAAGTTTAAATATTATCTGGGTGTTAACTACTATAAAGAAGATGCTACCGTTCATAATTCGGATATGGAGCGCTACTCTTTGCGTACAAATATCACCTCCCAACTGACTAACTTTTTGAAACTGACAACAATCGTCAATTTGAATCAGAATAATTACACGAACTCTACTGTTGGCGGGGATGTTGGGAACTTAGGAGATCAGGGAGCCGGAGCACTTTTCGGAGCAATTTTCTATCCTTCCTATCTTCCTATATACGATGCCGAAGGGAAATATAATGTATTTAGCCGGACGCCTAACCCTGTTTCCATGCATGATATTAATGATAAGTCCGAGCAAAGTGGTTATTACATGAATTTCTCATTGGATGTTGATATCATAAAGAATATGCTTTCGGCAAAAGTGTTGTATGGATTGAACAAGGAAAATACCTCTCGTGATTCATACATACCTTCTGATGTTTACTACGCATTGCAACGTAAATCCAGAGGAAACTTAGGATATGGAAAAAGGCAACAAAGCACTCTCGAAGGTACATTGACATTTCAACATAAGTTTGGAGAGCTGTTGGATATGAATCTGATGGGCGGTATGGGACGTTATCTCGATAGTGGCGATGGTTCGGATATATCATACGAAAATGCGAATGATCATATACAGGGAAGCAGTGTAGGCATGGCAGACGGTCCTTTCTATCCGACTTCTTATAAATATAAAAATGAAAAGAGGTCACAGTTTGTCAGAGGAAATTTCGACTTATTGGGTCGCTATGTAGTATCTGCTTCATTGCGCCGTGACGGTACGGATAAATTCTTTCCCAGTAAGAAATATGCTCTCTTCCCATCTGTTTCTCTAGCATGGAAAATGAACGAAGAATCATTTATAAAGAATATCTCCTGGATTAATATGTTGAAACTAAGAGCCAGTTATGGTGAAACTGGTAGTGACAATTTAGGTACAACACTATATGGTATTGTAACAACTACCCGTGAAGATGTTCAGTTCAATAATAATTCAGTTACCTATATTCCTTACATATTGTCCGGTGCCAACTATGAAGATGTAACCTGGCAAAAGACGGTTATGAAAAATATCGGATTGGATTTTTCCGTTCTTAGAGATAGAATCTGGGGTAGTGTAGATGTATTCCGTAATGACGTAACCCATTTGTTGGGGACAGCACCGACTGAATTATTGGGAATGCACGGAACACGTCCTATCAATGGAGGACATTATAAACGTACCGGAGTAGATGTGAGTTTGAATTCGCTGAATCTTCAAACACATGATTTCAAATGGACCTCTCAAATTACAATGTCCCATTATAACGCGGTATGGATAGAACGTATGCCCAACTATGATTATCAAAAATATCAGAAAAGGAAAAATGAACCGATGAATGCATTCTATTATTATAAAACGACCGGTATCATCAATGTGGATAAGAGTAATATGCCCGAATCGCAACGTTCGTTAGGTCCTGCTGCTTGTATGCCGGGATATCCTATTGTTGAAGATAAAAATGGTGATGGAATCATTGATGTGAATGACTCTTATATGGATAATACGTTACCTAAATTATATTTTGGTTTCGGGAATACATTTACATGGAAGAACTTTGATTTGGATATATTCATGTATGGTCAATTGGGAGTAAAGAAATGGAATGATGCATATGGCAATAGTATAGATGTCGGAGGTCTCTCCAGAGGAGTGGATGCGCACAATGTTGGTATCTATTCTTATAATATTTGGAATACCCAGACAAACACGAACGGACGCTTCCCGGGTATCGCAATCAGTAAATCAGTGGCTTTACCCGAAAATCTGGGCTTTGATTATACAAGAGAAAATGCCTCTTATATACGTGTAAGAAACATCACACTGGGATATAATCTGGGTCCCAAAGAGTTATCTGTATTTAAAGGATATATTAGAGGAATACGTGTGTTTGTCGATTTTCAGAATCCTTTGACCTTTACCAAATACAAAGGATATGACCCTGAAATCAACACTTCCTCTTCTAATTTGACCGGAGGGCAATATCCTCAAATGAGAGTTTATTCAATAGGTGCAAAATTAACCTTCTAAACTTCAAGCTATGAAATCTAACAAATTATGTCGTATGAAAAAGAAGATTTTTTTACCGATGCTTGTTTCCTTGCAACTATTATTCGGTAGTTGTGAGAATAATTTTGATCCTTATATTTATGGAGCTTTGTTGCAGGGAGAATATCCTTCTACAGAGCAGGAGTATGTTTCCTATATGATGATTTGCTACTTGCCATACACTACGGTTTGGACGTATGATATGGGTTCAGGCGGTTTGCAGCACGGTATTCATATACAGTCGGGAGGAACGGTACGTATGTTTGATTCCACTTCTGATATATGTGCATCTGCTACCACAGTAGGTGCAGACTGGGAACGCTTTACTAAAGGAGATTACAGTAATTGCTTTTATTACTGGCGTGGAAATGTAGATGATGGCAGTAACCTCAACCATTTCCCGAAAACAGCTCAAATAACCCGTATGACTGAAATCATTGGAACTTTGGAGAAAGCTCCTCTGACTGCTCTTACAGAAGAAAAAAAGAATAATCTGCTTGGAGAAGCGCGTCTGTGCCGTGGATTGATGATGTATTTTCTGTTACATGTTTACGGTCCTGTACCGGTCATCCTGGACCCTGAAAAAGTAATTGATCCGGAAGCGTTATCGAATACCGTGCGTCCTTCTTTGGATGAAATGGCCCAGTGGATTACGGACGACTTGGAATTTGCTGCAAAGAATGCGCCCGAAACAGCTCCCGATTTGGGACGCTATACGCGTGACTATGCCCGTTTCTGCCTGATGAAACACTGTCTGAACGAGGGAGAACACATGGAAGGTTATTATCAGAGAGCGATGGATATGTATAATGAACTCAATACAGGTAAATATGATTTGTTTAAAACTGGAAGTACCCCATACGTTGACCTGTTCAAGAATGCCAATAAATTCAATAAAGAAATCATTATGGCTGTCAGTTGTAGTCCGGCTGCCGATGGTAACCCGAAACATGGAAATGCGAATCCTTTCCTGATGTGGGCTTTACCTTCCGATGTGGCAAAAGGGGACCCTTTCCCAATGGGAGGCGGATGGTTTCAGGCTTTCAGTATGGATAAGAAATACTATGATGCTTTCGAAAGTAACGACGGTCGTCTGAAAACGATTGTGACTAGTTATAAGGACAAGAATGGTGTTATCATCAATAAAGACAATCTGGGGGTGAGATGGAATGGATATATTATGAATAAATTTCCGCAGGAAACCATGACAACTTTCCAGGGTACCGATATTCCTTTGGCGAGATGGGCCGATGTATTATTGATGTATGCAGAGGCAGAAGTACGCAAAACAGGAACTGTACCTTCTGTGGCTGCTATAAATGCAGTAAATCAAGTAAGGAACAGAGCAGGATTGGCAAATTTGCCGGCTGTGGCAACCAATACCAAGGATGCTTTTCTGGATGCTATCTTGACCGAACGGGGACATGAACTCTTTTATGAAGGTAATCGTAAAATTGACTTGATCCGTTTTAATAAATATGCGCAGGAAATGTATAAAGCGAAGGGAGTAATGCCGACGCATCAGTACATGCCGATTCCTAATTATGCAGTCGAACAGGCGGTTTCTTATGGAAAAGAGCTGAAGCAGACTTGGGAACGTCCGGGTTGGGCGGAAGATAAGAGCAAAGCGCAGCAAAATATAAATTAAACCTATTAACTGAATATAAAGATATGAAACGTATGAGTTACTATATAATTGGTCTATTATTGTCTTTAATGAGTTGGGCATGCTCGGATGATGTAGAAACAGGCAGAGAAGAAATTCCGGTAGAAACAGATGGCGGATATTTATTTGCTCACATGACGAATGCTAATTATGGAAAGCTGTATTATGCAGCTTCCCGGGATGGTGTAAATTGGGAGACGCTGAATAAAGGTCGGATAATCAATAGTGCTTACATTGGGCATCCAGATATTTGTCAGGGACATGATGGGGCTTTTTATATGATAGCAGTCAATCCGTTGGCTTTGTGGCGGTCGGAAGATTTGGTGACATGGACGTCTGCCCCGTTAGATGAAATGATTTTTAATCGTAGTAATGCGCAGGGATTTTATACTACTTATTATTGGGGAGCACCCAAGATGTTTTATGACAAGGACAGCGGACAATATATTATAAGCTGGCATGCCTGCAACGATCCGGATAAGGATGACTGGGACAGTATGCGTACTCTCTATGTGTTGACAAAAGATTTTGAGACGTATACAGAACCGCAGAAACTGTTCAACTTCACTGGTGCAGATGAGAACATGGCTATTATTGATGCCATTATCCGGAAGGTAAACGGTGTTTATTATGCAATCTTGAAAGATGAACGTGATCCGGCTGTTGCTCCGGAAACCGGGAAAACAGTCCGTATTGCCACCTCTTCCAATCTGACCGGTCCTTACACCAATCCGGGAGCACCCGTCACTCCGAATGATATGATGCGCGAAGCACCTATTTTTATCGAACGGCCCAATCATAGCGGTTGGTTCATTTATGCGGAATCTTATGCAGCCAAGCCTTATGGGTATCATCTGTTTCAGTCGACCTCTATGGACGGCCCATGGAAAGAACGCACCTTCTCCGGACCTAATGTGAAGGATGGTACGGACAGACCCGGCGCACGACACGGCTGTATTGTGAAGGTGAACGAAACTGTTTATCAAGCTCTGCTGAAAGCATATAAAAAATAAATGTATAATCTTAATATGACTGCATTATGAAATATTATATATATACGGTCCTTCTGTTGCTGTTAACGACATCTTGCAGTGATGACGTACAGAAATGGGATCAGTGGCCGGAATGGAAACTTGCCTCTCCTCTTTCTGTAGGAGGTCAAGTGTTGGATGAAGAGATTTATTCCAATTTTCAGGGAAAAAAGCTTCATCTGGAAAAAGGACAGGAAGTCGAGTTTTCGGGGATTGACGAAATAGAATCCATTCTTTCACCGGATTACTTTGAATATGTGTCCGAAAATAAGGCCCGTTTCAAAGGGGAGACTGCTGATTATAACGTGCTTTATGATCCTGCTAATGAGCTTTTGTACATAGAAAAAGCCGGGGCGACCTATCCGGACGGATTATGGCTCTGCGGAGCCAACTGGGGACATCCTCAAGCGAGGCTGGTTACCACAAGCGGTTGGAGTATGGACGGACCTAACAATGTGCTTTATTGTTATAAAAGTGCCGACAATGTTTTTCAACTGACTCTCTATCTGGCTAATAACTTCTCATTTAAGTTTTTCAAGCATAGAGGCTGGGGAGAGGGAGACAATGAGATCACTACTCTTCCCGAAGATAATATCACTCTAACTACCCCTTTCTTGGTTGCCGGAAAGACGGGAGGAGATTTTATTCCGGGACCGCTGTTCCAACCCGGAGTTTATCTTATCACGCTCGATTTGAACAATAACACTTGTGCTTTTGAAGCGAAAGATGAGAATATTCAAGAACAATCTTTCCTGGTTAACGGTCAGGAAATGGGTATATTAGAAGAGGCTTCATCTTTTCTGGGCATTGCTTTGGAACTTCATAAAGGTGATGAAGTGACTTTCAGCAATTTTGGTGATGTGAGAAAGATGCTTCAACCGGATTTCTTTGAAAACATAACAAAAGATAAAGCTACATTTATAGGAGTAGACGGAAACTATAAATTGTATTATGATCCGATAAACAAACTGACATATCTGGAAAACCGCTCGGTAAATTATCCGGATGGGTTATGGGTTTGCGGATCCAGTTTCGGACATCCTCAAGCCGGACGGGTGACTGTCGGTGCATGGACTTTCAACTTGCCGAGTGATGCATTCCAGTGTGTGAAGGTAGCAGACAATATTTTTGAAACCACCCTTTATCTGGTTAAAGATTTCCAGTTTAAATTCTACAAACAACGTCCTTGGGGAGGTGAACTGGCTAGTACTATTGTCAATACGCAACCTGTTAATTTATTGGGTAAGGGATGGTATTACAGTGATCCGGCAACAGGTGGTACTGGTGGCGGACATTTTACCGGTGATTTTGTAGCCGGACCGGATTTCACGCCGGGAGTATACCGTGTCCGGATAGATCTGAATAAGAATATATGTATGTTTATTGATAAGGTAGACGAAGGGCAGCTTGGAGAAGAATTTTATAAAATAAACGGTACAGAGCTGACTCAATCTAATGATCCCAATTATATCGGTGTAGAGTTGAATCTCACGAAAGGGCAGACTGTCGATTTTGAAGGTTTTAGTTATCTGGATTATATGCTTCAACCGGAATACTTTACGAATGAAAACGGCCAATACAAGTTTAATGCTCCGGATGGCAAGTATAAGATCTCCTATAATAAGAATAGGGAACTTATATATGTAGAGAAAACGACTGGTGCGGAATTCCCCGAAACTGTATGGATCACTGGGGCTACCTTCGGGCATCCTAGAATCAGCGGACTTCTTGCTGATGATATTGGAAATTGGGGATGGGAAAACCCGAAAGATTTTATCTGTTGTGTGAAGACCGGGGATCGTATTTTTGAAACCAATCTATTTTTAAACAATGACTTTATGTTCAGATTTTATAAGAAAAAAGGTTGGAATAATGAAATTACTTCGTTTGACGTGACTATTGTGTCTGAAGGTGATTTAATAGCCCGGGGCGGTTATTGGAACGGAGATCAATGGCAGGAAACAGAAAACTTCGGACCGGGAGCTAATTTCAGAGCCGGTATATATCATGTCAAGCTGGATATGAATACAAATACCTGCACGTTTACAAAGAAATACTAGTTTTGAGTATTATATTAGTATAGCATAACATAAAGAGGCCGGTTTTATACAAAACACGACCTCTTTATATAAATGGCTATGTGGTTTTCTCTTTTAGAAATGTCTTATTATATAGATTCTAAAAATAATATCCATGAAGAAATCTTTATTGGTTTTAGCTTTATTGTTTTCATTGGCATCCTTTTCCCAGTCTCCGGTCGATAAGTCTTTTCCTCCGGAAGAGTTGTTTGCTTTGGGTTCTTATTATTACCCCGAGCAATGGGATTCCTCCCAATGGGAACGTGATCTGAAGAAAATGTCGGAGATGGGGATCAAGTTCACCCATTTTGCGGAGTTCGCTTGGGCCATGATGGAGCCGGAAGAAGGAAAGTATGATTTTGAGTGGCTGGATCGTGCAGTCTCTTTGGCGGAGAAATATGGTTTGAAAGTAATCATGTGTACGCCTACTCCTACACCTCCTGCCTGGCTGTCGAAAAAGTACCCCGATATATTGATTCAGCGGGATAATGGAGTTTCCATTCAGCACGGACGGCGTCAGCATGCTTCCTGGAGTAGCGACCGTTACCGTCGTTATGTAGAAAACATTGTTTCCCGTCTGGCAATGCGTTATGGCAATCATCCTGCTGTTATCGGCTGGCAGATTGACAATGAGCCGGGACACTACGGAGTAGTGGATTACAGTGAAAATGCACAACTAAAATTCCGCGTCTGGCTACAAAAGAAATACGGAACTATCGACAAACTGAATGATACATGGGGAACCTCTTTCTGGAGTGAAACTTATCAGGACTTCGACCAAGTGCGTCTCCCTAGTCAGCAGGAAGTACCCGATAAGCCCAATCCTCATGCCATGCTCGACCTGAACCGTTTCATGGCGGACGAATTGGCGGGCTTTGTTAATATGCAGGCGGACATACTCCGGCAGCATATTAATAAAGACCAATGGATCACTACCAACCTGATTCCTGTTTTCAATCCGGTTGACCCGGTACGGATCGATCATACGGACTTCCTGACCTACACCCGCTATCTGGTGACCGGACATAATCAAGGAATAGGTAGCCAGGGCTTTCGAATGGGGATTCCCGAAGATCTTGGGTTTTCCAATGACCAGTTTCGTAACCGTGTAGGCAAAACATTCGGAGTGATGGAACTACAACCCGGTCAGGTGAACTGGGGAGTGTATAATCCACAACCCCTACCCGGCGCTGTGCGTATGTGGGTGTATCACGTTTTTGCAGGTGGTGGGAAGTTTGTGTGCAATTACCGTTTCCGT